>NZ_JBSFET010000071.1:0-32829 GCF_053594575.1 Streptomyces sp. NPDC001880 | reverse complement strand
GGCACCGCCGCGGAGTACGCCGGCAAGGACGTCACCGGCAAGGCGGTCCTGGTCCGCCGCACCGAGGGCGCCGACCCCACGCAGCTCGCCCAGACCGCCCAGGACGCGGGCGCCAAGGCCCTGTTCGTCACCGACGACAAGCCCGGCCGGCTGATGGCGTGGTTCGGCACCGCCGACCGAGAGGAACGGCCGATCGCCGTCGCCACCGTGAACGCGGCCGACGCCGCCAGGATCGCGTCCGCCGCGGCCCGCGGGAAGGCGCTCGACCTGACGGGCACCCGCTTCACCCCGTACACCTACGACCTCTCCGAGGAGCACCCCGGCGCCATCGGCACGGACCTCGTCTTCCAGCCCGGCGCGGACGACCTCGCCACGATCCACTCGAAGTACTACATGCCGACGGACAGGAAGGAGATCGGCGGCGAGTTCCGCTTCGCGGTCACCGACACCTTCCGGTACGGCTTCGGCTACAAGGAATGGATCGCCTTCCCGACCGAGCGCACCGAGTACGTCTCCACCGCCGCCGGCCAGCGCTGGCACGAGTCCGTCGACCTGGAGAAATCGCTCGAGGAGCGCAGCGGCACCCCGTCCTACCGGGGCGGCAGCAAGGTCGAGCTGGAGTGGTTCAAGCCGGTCTGGCACCCGTGGCTCGGCACCGGCCTCGGCTGGGGTCAGGAGCGCGCCGGCAGCGAACTGCGCTTCAACACGCCCGGCTGGGGCGACTCCGGACCGGACCACACCGGCTTCGGCAGGGTGTACGACGACCCGACGATGACCCAGTACACCGAGGTGTACGTCAACGGCGAGCGGGTCGACCGCAGGAAGAGTTCCGGCGCCTACGCCCGGCCGGCCCCCGCAGAGGAGGCCACCTACAAGGTCGTCACCGACACCACGCTCGACCCGGACCGCTGGCGTCTCGCCACCAAGGGCCACTCCGAGTGGACCATCCGCTCCAAGGAGACCCCGGCCGACCGGTGGACCTACCTGCCGATGATCAACCTCGGCTTCGACCTCGACACCGACCTCGTCGGCGACGTCCGAGGCGGCAGCCGGGTGCCCGTACGGATCTACGCCGAGTACGTGAAGGGCGCGTCGGATACCGGTGTCCTCGGCGGCGGCTCCCTGGAGGTCTCCTACGACGAGGGTGCGACCTGGACGAACGTCGCGCTGAGCTCGTCGCGCGACGCCTCCTGGAACGGTGAGCTGCGCGTCCCGAGCGGCGCGAAGTCCGTCTCGCTGCGGGCGGGCGTGAGCGACGACCGCGGCGGCTCGGTGAAGCAGGAGATCATCCGCGCGGTGGGCGTACGCTGACCATTCCGCGCATGACGCGCAGTTAGACCAGGTCCTGGGGCGCGGCCGGAGCCGTCCGGCCGTCCCCGGGACCTGGTCCGCTCGCATCGCGGCCTCGCACGCAGGAACGCCAAGGGCACGTTCCAGGCTCCGCGAAGGACCAGAACAAGCTGGTCGACGTCGTGGCCTCGCGGATTGCCGCAGGGGGCAGCGCGGACGGACAGCGGCAGCCGCATGCTCCAGGTGTCATGTGCATCCAGAGCGCCGAACCCTTGGCGAATCACCGGCCGTCAGCGCGTTCGCCTCATCAAGCAGGGCCTCAGTCCGACTCTGACGCACCCACCACCCGCGCGCCCTCGAGCCCCGCGAGGGCCGTGTCGACCGGCTGCTCCACGTTCTGCCCGGTCGTGCCCGGCCAGAAACCGATCCGCAGCGCCTCGCCCCGCAGCACCCGGTCCAACGCCTCGACCGCCCCCCGGTCTCGTAGCCGCTCCTGACCCCGACCCGCGCGCCGCCCGACTCATTGCGAAGCCTGACCGGCATGCGGCTGTCAACAGAGCATTAACGAATGGCAGTTGACCGCCAGTCACATAGCCGCCACGCGCGACAGGCTTCAACTCCCGTGCCACGGCTCAGACTTATTGCGCCGCCCGGACCATCCCTTCCCCCGGGCGTTTGAGGAGTGCGTCGTGATAAGACCTTCCACGGGAGGAAGGGCCGCCCTGCTTGCCGCAGGGCTCTCCCTGGTGCTGCTCTCGGCAGGGCAGACCGCCGCCGCGCCCGATACCGCTCCGGACACCGCGTCCGTGCCGGCCACCTTCACCGGGGCCCAGGGCGCGAGCACCACCGTCACCCTCATCACCGGTGACCGCGTCACCCTCACCGACCTCGGCGCCGGCCGGAAGACCGTCACCGTCGACCGGGTCAAGGGTGCCACCGGGGCCGTCCGTAACGAGACGGTGAACGGCAGGGTCGCCGTCATACCCGACGAGGCCCGTCCCTACCTGGAGGCCGGTCTCCTCGACCGGCGGCTCTTCGACGTCACCGGCCTCGTCGAGCAGGGCATCACCGGCGATCTGCCGCTCATCGTGACGCACGGCAAGGGTGCCCGCACCGCCGCCGCCCCGCGCGGCACCAAGACCGTCCGGGCCCTGCCCAGCATCGGCGGCGCGGCCGTAAAAGCCAACGAACCAGCCGCCTTCTGGCGCGAGTTCACCGCCTCCGCCCGCCCCGGCGCCCGCTCGGCCGGTGCCATGAAGGTCTGGCTCGACGCCCGGGTCAAGGCTGCCATGGCCGACTCCAACGCCCAGATCGGCACCCCCAAGGCCTGGGAAGCCGGCCTGACCGGCAAGGGCGTCAAGGTCGCCGTGCTCGACACCGGCGCCGACCTCTCCCACCCCGACCTCGACGGACGGGTCGCCGAGAGCCGGTCCTTCATCGAGGGCCAGGAGGTCGCCGACCGCGACGGCCACGGCACCCATGTCGCCTCCACCGTCGGCGGCAGCGGTGCGGGCTCCGAGGGCAAGGAGAAGGGCGTCGCCCCCGGCGCCACCCTCGCCGTCGGCAAGGTCCTCAACGACCAGGGCACCGGCAGCGAGTCGCAGATCATCGCCGGCATGGAATGGGCCGCCAAGGACATCGACGCGAAGATCGTCTCGATGAGCCTCGGCTCCAGCGAGGGCAGCGACGGCACCGACCCCATGGCCCAGGCGGTGAACACCCTCTCCGCCGAGACCGGCGCCCTCTTCGTCATCGCCGCCGGCAACTCCGGCGCCCCGGGCTCCATCGGCTCACCCGGCGCCGCCGACTCCGCGCTCACCGTCGGCGCCGTCGACTCCACCGACCGCGCCGCCAACTTCACCAGCCAGGGCCCCCGCTACGGCGACCAGGCCCTCAAGCCCGACGTCTCCGCCCCCGGTGTCGACATTCTCGCCGCCCGCTCCCAACTCGTCAGCGGCAGCGGCCTCTACACCTCCAAGAGCGGTACGTCGATGGCGACCCCGCACGTCGCGGGCGTCGCCGCGCTCCTCGCCGAACAGCACCCCGACTGGACCGGTGCCCAGCTCAAGAACGCCCTCATGTCCAGCTCCAAGACCCTCACCGCGTCCTCGTACGCCCTCGGCGCGGGCCGGGTCGACGTAGCTGCCGCGATCTCCGCGAACGTCACCGCCACCGGCTCCGCCGACCTGGGCTTCTACTCCTGGCCCTACGAGTCGAACAAGCCCGTGACGAAGACCGTCACGTACACCAACTCCTCCGACGCGCCCGTCGAGCTGAACCTGGCCGTCGAAGGCATGCCGGAAGGCACCACCACCCTCGCCGACACCACCCTCACCGTCCCGGCCCACGGCACCGCGCAGACCACCGTCACCGGCGACGGCACCAAGGCCCCCGTCGGCAACAGCTCCGGCCGCATCACCGCCACCTCCGACGGCACGCCCGTCACACACACCGCGCTCGGCCTGGTCAAGGAGGAGGAGCGCTACACCCTCACCGTCCACGTCAAGGACCGCGACGGCGCCCCCGCCCCCGGCTGGCTCTGGGTGAAGCAGCTGGCCGCGAGTGTCGACCCGTTCCCGGCGGCCGTCGGCGAGTCCGGCACCGTCCAACTGCGCCTGAAGCCCGGCACGTACACCGTCGACACCTTCCTCGACGTCCGCGGCTCGCACGGCAAGGACTCCCTCGGCCTCGGCTTCCTCACCGACCCGGAGATCGTCCTCGACCGCGACCGCGAGATCACCCTCGACGGGCGCCAACTGCGTGAGATCCGCGCCGAGGTCGACAAGCGCACCGAGACCCGGCAGCTCCTGATGGAGTTCGACCGCAAGGCCAACGGGGTCTCCTTCAGCGACGCCGAAATGGTCCCCGCGAAGTACGACTCAATCTTCGCCGCGCCCACCACCAAGCCCGCCACCGGCACCTTCGAGTACCGGACGGTCTGGCGGCTCGGCAAGCCGATGTTCGAGGTCGCCGCGGGCGGCGTCCGGCTCTCCGACGCCACCCCGCAGCGCGGTGCCACCCTCCTCGACGGCCGTCACCGTCTCGGCGTCGTCGACGCGGGCACCGGCACCGCCGCGGAGTACGCCGGCAAGGACGTCACCGGCAAGGCGGTCCTGGTCCGCCGCACCGAGGGCGCCGACCCCACGCAGCTCGCCCAGACTGCCCAGGACGCGGGCGCCAAGGCCCTGTTCGTCACCGACGACAAGCCCGGCCGGCTGGTGGCGTGGTTCGGCACCGCCGACCGAGAGGAACGGCCGCTCGCCGTCGCCACCGTGAACGCGGCCGACGCCGCAAGGATCGCGTCCGCCGCGGCCCGCGGGAAGGCTCTCGACCTGACGGGCACCCGCTTCACCCCGTACACCTACGACCTCTCCGAGGGGCACCCCGGAGCCATCGGCACGGACCTTGTCTTCCGGCCCGGCAAGGGCGAACTCGCCACCATCCACTCGAAGTTCCACATGCCGACGGACAGGAAGGAGATCGGCGGCGAGTTCCGCTACTCGCTCACCGACACCTTCCGGTACGGCTTCGGCTACAAGGAATGGATCCTCTTCCCGACCGAGCGCACCGAGTACGTCTCCACCGGCACCGGCCAGCGCTGGCACGAGGCCGTCAACCTGGGGGAGAGCCGGCTCTCGATGGAGCAGCGCGGCGGCATCTCGTCCTACCGGGGCGGCAGCAAGGTCGAGCTGGGCTGGTTCAAGCCGGTCTGGCACCCGTGGCTCGGCACCGGCGTCGGCTGGGGTCAGCAGCGCTCCGGTAAACAACTGCAGTTCAACACGCCCGGCTGGGGCGACTCCGGACCGGACCACTCCGGCTTCGGCGACGTGTACAACGACCCGACGATGAGCCAGTACACCGAGGTGTACGTCAACGGCGAGCAGGTCTCCCGCAGGATAAGTTCCGGCGGCTACGTCTGGGACGCCCCCGCGGAGGAGGCCACTTACAAGGTCGTCACCGACACCGCGCTCGACCCGGACCGCTGGCGGCTCGCCACCAAGGGCCACTCGGAGTGGACCTTCCGCTCCAAGGAGACCCCGGCCGACCGGCAAACCTTCCTGCCGATGATCAACCTCGGCTTCGACCTCGACACCGACCTCATCGGCGACGTCCGAGGCGGCAGCCGGGTGCCCGTACGGATCTACGCCGAGTACGTGAAGGGCGCGTCGGACACGGGTGTCCTCGGCGGCGGCTCCCTGGAGGTCTCCTACGACGAGGGTGCGACCTGGACGAACGTCGCGCTGAGCTCGTCGCGCGACGCCTCCTGGAACGGTGAGCTGCGCGTCCCGAGCGGCGCGAAGTCCGTCTCGCTGCGGGCGGGCGCGAGCGACGACCGCGGCGGCTCGGTGGAGCAGGAGATCATCCGCGCGGTGGGCGTGCGCTGACACCACCCCGCGTACGACGCACAGTTCGACCAGGTCCTGGGGCGCGGCCGGAGCCGTCCGGCCGCTCCCGGGACCTGGTCCGTCGACCATGAGGAGCACTCGGCAACCGGGGTGTTGTCGAGGGGGGCGTTCCCGGCCGGGGCAGTGGGGTTCGCGGCGGTGGCGCTGCGAAGCGGTCCCGGGCGGCGGGCTTCCTCCGGCACGGGCAGGTGGACGAGGTGACAAAGACCGCACAGTTTACCCACCACCATCTCGCGCCACACGTCGCGACGCAGTCATTTATTCGTCTATATGGCTGAACTTTTTTTGTTTCATGGTCAGTTGAAGGGGGAAGGGCCTTACTCTTCTCCAGGTGAACCAGTTGATGTCCCGCGAGTCCGACGCCGAGCCGACCTCCTCCACCGAACCGCTGCCCGGCACCCTCCCCGAGGACCTGCGTGCCGAGCTGATCGCCTTCCGGCGCGATCTGCACATGCACCCCGAGCTGGGCAACCAGGAGTTCCGTACCACCGCGGCCATCAAGGCCCGGCTGGAGAAGGCGGGACTGGAGCCCCGGGTGCTCGACACGGGGACGGGGCTCATCTGTGACGTGGGCACGCGGGACGACTCCACCGCGCCCATGCTCGCCCTGCGCGCGGACATCGACGCACTGCCCATCCCGGACACCAAGGCCGGCGTCCCGTACCGTTCCACCGTCCCCGACCGGGCGCACGCGTGCGGACACGACATCCACACCACCTCGGTCCTCGGTGCCGGGCTCGTGCTCGCCGGGCTCGACCGGCAGGGGCTGCTCCCGAACCCGGTGCGGCTGATCTTCCAGCCGGCCGAGGAGGTGCTGCCCGGCGGGGCGCCCGACACGATCCTGTCCGGGGCGCTGGAGGGCGTCGGGCGGATCATCGGAGTGCACTGCGACCCGAGGGTGGACGTCGGGCGGATCGGGCTGCGGGTGGGGGCGATCACCTCGGCCTGCGACCGGCTGGAGGTGTCGCTCGACGGTCCGGGCGGGCACACCGCCCGGCCGCACCTGACCACCGACCTGGTCACCGCCGCCGCCAAGGTCGCCACCGAGGTGCCCGCGCTGCTGGCCCGCCGGATCGACGCGCGCGCCGGGCTCGCCGTCACCTGGGGGCGGCTGGAGGCCGGTCACGCCTGCAATGTGATCCCGCAGCACGCCGAACTGTCGGGCACCGTCCGTTGTCTGGAGCTGGCCGCCTGGCGGGAGGCCCCCGACCTGGTGCACGCGGCGATCGACGAGGTGGCCGGGATGCACGGCGCCAAGACGATGATCAACTACGTCCGCGGTGTCCCGCCCGTGGTGAACGACGCCGCCGCGATCGATCTGCTCGCCGCGGCGATGACCGCGCGCCGCGGATCGCACGCGATCGAGGGCACCGAGCAGAGTCTGGGCGGCGAGGACTTCTCCTGGTACCTGGAACACGTCCCCGGCGCCATGGCCCGGCTCGGCGTCCGCAAGCCCGGCGACAGTGCCCGTCTCGACCTGCACCGGGGCGATTTCGACGCCGATGAGGAGGCGATCACGGTCGCCGTCGAGCTGTTCACCGCTGCGGCGTTGCTCGACAGGAGCTCATAGGCCGGGGGAATGTGAAGGGCGCCGTCCAGCCTGGAGAACAGGCCGGACGGCGCCCTTCATGTCACTGACGGATCCCTCGTGTCACCGTCAGATTCGGTAGACGTGGGCCCCCACCTTGTACACACCGACGTTGGGGTTGTCCGAGCATTTCGCGCTGGACGTTTCTCCGTTGCCCTTGCCCCGGCCGTAGACGACCCATTGGCTCCCGCGGGGGTCGATGCAAATGACCTTCACCTGCTGGCGCTCGACGACGGGCAGCATTCCCGTGCACTTCGAGTAGCCGGTCCACGGCGCCTTGCTCGACTTCCACACCTCGCAACTGGTCCCCCGGACACCTGCCTCGGCCGCTGTGGCGCCGGGCGCCACCAGCAGGGATCCGGCCACTGTCGCCAACGCGAGCACCGAAGTGATCGAACGCCTCTTCATTCTTGCCCTCTCCAGGTGATATTGAGGCAAAGCAACCTTCAATGAAGGCTATTCATTTGTGTAAGTGAAGCGAGAGTTTTTCGATGTGATGATGTTTATCAGTGATCGAAAACGAAGCCGACCTTCAGGACTCCGACGCTAGGATTATCCGAGCACTTTGCGGTGGAAGTCTGGGCGTTCTTCTTCCAAGGGCCGTAGGCGCTCCACTGCGATCCGCGCGGATCGATGCAAGTGACCTTCACTCGGAACTTGTCGGCCCACGCCATGCCGCTGCAGTAGGCGGATCCGGTCCATGGCGCGGTGTTCGACTTCCAGGTGTTGCAGTCGCCGACGCGCGCTCCGGCCGACGCGCCGGGTGCGAGTGCGAAGGTTCCGGTGGTGAGCGCGAGTGCGATCCCCGCCACGACGGAGGCTCTCTTCTTCATAATTCCCCATCCGTTTTGCCTCACGGGAAGAGCCTTTCGGGGAATTCCGCGTCCGATTTTCGGCAGGGTGGCACATTCCTGGCCGAAAATGTATGGCGGAAAACCTGTCGTTCGACTCGACCCGTAGCTGACTGGTCGAAAAGTTTCTATCAGTAAATTTGCGGGCTTGGCAATGGATTAGAAAAGTTGAGGAAATGGGGTTCTGTGGAATGGGGAATTCCGCGTGTCGCGCTCGTGGTCGACTGGGCGTTTTGTCCCGGTGTGCCCTTTCTTGTCGACGCTCACGCGGCGTGGTCGCTCGCTACCCTTACGGAGGTGTCGGCGCTCGCCATCGAAGCGGGTTCGCGACGATCCGATAACGACTCATGAACGGGTGCTTAACTGACATCTACGCGCGTTACGATCGCCGCGAAACCAGCGCCGGAAGAGGCGCTTCGGTCAGGTTTGAAGGAGCCTTCCCTTGCGCCGGGTATCCAAGATCACCGCTGCGTGTGCCGTCACCGCGACCCTCGCGCTCACCGCCACCGCGTGCGGCGAGTCGTCCACCGAGAGCTCCGGCTCCGGCAAGGGCAAGATGAAGATCGGCATGGCCTACGACGTGGGCGGCCGCGGTGACAACTCGTTCAACGACTCCGCCGCGCGCGGTCTGGACAAGGCCAAGGCCGAGTTCGGTGCCGAGACGAAGGAGCTCACCGCCAAGTCCGGTGAGGCTCCTGCCGACCGTGAGCAGCGCCTCCAGTCGCTCGCCGAGGGCGGCTACAACCCGGTCATCGGGGTCGGCTTCGCGTACAAGGCCGCGATCGACAAGGTCGCCCCCAAGTACCCGGACGTCGACTTCGGTCTGGTCGACTCCGTCTCCGACGCGAAGAACGTCGACAGCATCGTCTTCACCGAGGAGCAGGGCTCCTACCTCGCCGGTGTCGCCGCCGCGCTGAAGTCGAAGGACGGCCAGGTCGGCTTCATAGGCGGTGTGGACCTGCCGCTGATCAAGAAGTTCGCCGCGGGCTTCCAGCAGGGTGTCCTGGACACCAACCCGAAGGCCAAGGTGCAGATCCAGTACCTGTCCACCGGTTCGGACCTGTCCGGCTTCGGTAGCCCCGACAAGGGTGCGGCCGCCGCCAAGGGCATGCTCGACAAGGGCGCGGACGTCATCTTCGCCGCCGCGGGCGGCTCGGGTGCCGGCTCGATCGAGGCCGTCTCGGGCAAGAAGGGCGCCTGGTCCATCGGCGTCGACTCCGACCAGGCCCTCGACCCGTCCCTGTCGAAGTACAAGGACACGATCATGACCTCCGTCGTCAAGAACGTCGACGGCGGTGTCTACGACCTGATCAAGTCCGTCAAGGACGGCAAGCCGCTGACCGGCACGCAGTCGTACTCCCTGGCCAAGGGCGGCGTCAGCCTGACCGCTACGGGTGACCACCTCAAGGACATCCAGCCCCAGCTCGACGAGGCGAAGAAGAAGATCGTCGACGGCACCGTCAAGGTCAAGACCACGACCTGATCCACCGTCGATCGGGGCCCGGGTGAGCCGCTTCGGCTTCACTCGGGCCCCGATTTCACGTACGGACCCGGCCGACTTGCCGTATCCGTACGCACACGGTCCGCGACCTGTCATCAGGTGGCCAACGATTCGGTGGCGCTACGCGCGTAGCGTCCGCCGGGCGCGATACTTTTCACGCTCCCACCGCCTCCGCCCTCCGCTCCTTGCCAAGGAGAGTGCGCCATCAACGCGTCCAGCAGTCCCCATGCCGTGGAGCTCCGCGGCATCACCAAGCGGTTCCCCGGGGTCGTGGCCAACCACGACATCGACATCACCGTGCGCCGTGGCACCGTCCACGCTCTCGTCGGCGAGAACGGCGCCGGCAAGTCCACTCTGATGAAGATCCTGTACGGCATGCAGAAGCCGGACGAGGGCACCATCGCGGTGGACGGCGAGCAGGTCTCGTTCCACAACCCCGGTGATGCCATCGCGCGCGGCATCGGCATGGTGCACCAGCACTTCATGCTCGCCGACTACCTCACCGTCCTGGAGAACGTCGTCCTCGGCTCGGAGAAGCTGTACGGGATCGGCGACCGGGCCCGCGCCAGGATCAAGGAGATCTCGGACTCCTACGGTCTCGGGGTCCGCCCGGACGCCATGGTCGAGGACCTCGGGGTCGCCGACCGGCAGCGCGTGGAGATCCTCAAGGTCCTCTACCGCGGCGCCCGCACCCTGATCCTCGACGAGCCCACCGCCGTCCTCGTACCGCAGGAGGTCGACGCGCTCTTCGACAACCTGCGCGAGCTCAAGGCCGAGGGCCTGACCGTCATCTTCATCTCGCACAAGCTGGGCGAGGTCCTGTCGGTCGCCGACGAGATCACCGTCATCCGGCGCGGTACGACGGTGGGCACCGCCGACCCGAAGAGCACCACGACCAAGCAGCTCGCCGAGCTCATGGTCGGCAGTGAACTCCCGTCGCCCGAGACTCGCGAGTCGACCGTCACCGACGTGCCGATGCTGACCGTCGAGGGGTTGCGGCTGAGCGCCACCGACCCGGACGGCGTGGTGCGTTCGGTTCTCGACGGCATCGGCTTCACCATCCACAAGGGCGAGGTCCTCGGGATCGCGGGCGTCGAGGGCAACGGCCAGTCCGAACTCGTCGACGCGATCATGGGCATGCGTCAGCTCGACGCCGGCGTGGTCACCCTTGACGGAGCCGACATCTCCCGCACGCCGACCCGCAAGCGCCGCGAGGACGGCATGGGCGTCATCCCCGAGGACCGCCACCGGCACGGACTGCTGCTGGAGGCCCCGCTCTGGGAGAACCGCATCCTCGGCCACGTCACCGAACGCCCCAACAGCAAGGGCGCGTTCCTCGACCTCAAGGGCGCCCGCGCCGACACCGAGCGGATCGTGCGTGAGTACGACGTCCGCACCCCCGGCATCGACGTCACCGCCGCCTCGCTCTCCGGCGGCAACCAGCAGAAGCTGATCGTCGGCCGCGAGATGAGCCACGACCCCAAGCTGCTGATCGCCGCGCACCCGACCCGGGGCGTGGACGTCGGCGCGCAGGCCCAGATCTGGGACCAGATCCGCGAGGCGCGCCGCGAAGGCCTCGCGGTCCTGCTGATCTCCGCCGACCTGGACGAGCTGATCGGGCTCTCCGACACCTTGCGTGTCATGTACCGCGGCCGGCTGGTCGCGGACGCCGACCCGGCGACCATCACCCCGGAAGAGCTCGGCTCGGCGATGACGGGCGCGTCCAGCGGCCACCTGGAAGCCCCGGACGGGTCACCGGCGCCCGAGGACGCGGCTCCCGAAAGCACCGACACCGACCCCCGGAACGGGGGAGAGGACCGATGAAGAAGATCGACAAGGAGCGGCTGCTCCTGGGGATCGCGGCCCCCGTACTCGCGATCGTGGTCGCCTTCCTGGTGACCGCACTCGTGCTGGCCGCCACAGGCAAGGAGCCGTTCAGCGCCTTCGGCATCATGTTCGACTACGGGCTGAAGTCGGACAGCCAGGTTTACATCCTCAACAAGGCGACGACGTACTACCTCGCGGGTCTCGCGGTGGCCGTCGGCTTCCGGATGAACCTCTTCAACATCGGCGTCGACGGCCAGTACCGCCTCGCCGCCTTCTTCGCCGCCGCGGTCGGCGGCGCGCTGACGCTGCCCGGCGCCCTGCAGATCCCGCTGATCATCCTCACCGCGATGATCGTCGGCGCGATGTGGGCCGGTATCGCCGGTGTCCTCAAGGTCACCCGCGGCGTCAGCGAGGTCGTCTCGACGATCATGCTGAACGCCATCGCGACGGCCATCATCGGTTATCTGCTCCAGGAGGGCCGCCTCGGCCACCTCGACGAGGCCGGCACGAAGATCTCCACCAAGCCGCTCCCGGAGTCCTCGCACTTCTTCGAGTTCCCGACCACCCCGACGCCCGTCTGGGGCTTCATCGTGGTCGCGGTCGTCGCGGGCATCGCCTACTGGTTCGCGCTCTCGCGCACCCGCTTCGGCTTCGACCTGCGCACCGTCGGCCAGTCCGGCTCCGCGGCCGAGGCCAGCGGTGTCGACGTCAAGAAGATGGTCGTCACCTCGATGCTGATCTCCGGCGCCATGGCCGGTCTGGTCGGCATGCCGACCCTCCTCAACGACAGCTACGAGTACAGCGGCGACTTCCCCATCGGTATCGGCTTCACCGGTATCGCCATCGCCCTCCTCGGCCGCAACCACCCCATCGGCATCGCGCTCGGCGCGCTGCTCTGGGGCTTCCTGGAGCGCGGCACCGGCAAGCTCGAATTCGAGGGCTACGACAAGGAGATCGTCGGCGTGATCCAGGGTGTCATCGTCCTGTGCGTCGTCATCGCCTACGAAGTCGTCCGCCGCTACGGACTCAAGCGCCAGCAGAGCAAGGTCGGCGCGGAACTCGCCGCCCAGGCCGCCCGTAACTCCGAGCAGCAGGAGGTGTCGGCGTGAGTGCCACGGCGACTTCCACCCCGCCCCCCGCAGCCCCCAAGGTCTCCGGCGGCAAGGGCGGCCGCACCCGCCTCTCCTTCCCCACCGTCCTGCTGATCATCGCGGGCGTGATGCTCGCGCTGTCCGCCGTGCGCGCCATCACCGGCGCGGAGGACGTCACTTCGGCGGGCCAGATCAGCGCGGCGCTCGCGATGGCCGTGCCGATCGGACTCGCCGGTCTCGGCGGCCTGTGGGCCGAGCGGGCCGGTGTGGTCAACATCGGCCTCGAAGGCATGATGATCCTGGGCACCTTCTTCGGTGCCTGGGCCGGCTGGCAGACCGACCCGTGGCTCGGCGTGCTGGCCGGGGTCGTCGGCGGCATGCTCGGCGGGCTGCTGCACGCGGTCGCGACCGTCACCTTCGGCGTCGACCACATCATCTCCGGTATCGCCATCAACATCCTGGCGCTCGGCTTCACCACCTACTTGGCCAAGCTCTGGTTCAACACGGGCGAGGCGGCGGCCAAGGGCGGCAGCCCGAAGCAGTCCCCGCCGTCCGACGACATCACCTCGGTGACGATCCCGGGCCTCTCCGACTGGCTGCACTCCATCGAGATGCACCACTGGTTCTTCGTCTCCGACCTTGCCGGTGTCATCGGCGGCCTGGTCACCAATGTGTCGCTGCTGACGATCCTGGCCATCGTCCTGTTCGTCCTCACGTTCTTCGTGCTGTGGAAGACCTCGTTCGGGCTGCGGCTGCGCTCCTGCGGCGAGAACCCCGTCGCCGCCGAATCGCTCGGCGTGAACGTCTACCGCTACAAGTACATCGCGGTGATCGTCTCCGGCGGCATGGCCGGCCTCGGCGGCGCCTTCCTCTCGCTGGTCACCTCGCACATCTACAACGAGGGCCAGACCGGCGGCCGCGGCTACATCGGTCTCGCCGCGATGATCTTCGGTAACTGGCGGCCCGGCGGGCTCGCCATGGGCTCCGGCTTGTTCGGCTTCGCCGACGCGCTCCAGCTGCGCAACGGCGGCGAGTCCGTCCACGCGCTGCTCCTGCTGCTCGTGGTCGTGCTGGCCGTGCTCGCGGCCTGGAAGCTCTACCGCAAGAGCTTCGTCCAGGGCGTGGTCAGCGCGGTCGTCGCCGCCGTGGTGCTGGTCTGGTACCTCGCCACGGACACCGTGCCCACCGAGTTCGTGAGCGCCACCCCGTACATCGTCACGCTGCTCGTCCTCTCGCTCTCCGCCCAGCGATTGCGGATGCCGAAGGCCGACGGCATGCGCTACCGCAAGGGCCAAGGCAAGTGACGGCCGCCGCGGAGGTCGACTGGGCGGCGCTGCGGAGCGCCGCACGGTCCGCGATGTCCCGCGCGTACGTCCCGTACTCGCACTACCCGGTCGGCGCCGCGGCGCTCGTCGACGACGGCCGCACGGTCTCCGGCTGCAACGTCGAGAACGCGTCGTACGGCCTCGGGCTGTGCGCCGAGTGCGGCCTGGTCTCCCAGCTGCACGCCACCGGGGGCGGCCGGCTCACCCACTTCACCTGCGTGGACGGGGCCGGCGAGATCCTGGTGCCGTGCGGCCGGTGCAGGCAGCTGCTGTACGAGTTCGGCGGCCCCGAGCTGGTCCTGGAGACGCCCGAGGGACTGCGCACGCTCGACGAGATGCTGCCGCAGGCCTTCGGCCCGGGGCACCTGAAGTAGCGGACGTCCGCACCGCGATCACCGTGGCCCTCCCGCCCGCCGGGAGGGCCACTCCCATCTCCACCCTCTATGCGCGTAGAGTCATTCGGGACTCTCGCGTACCGCACGCACACACGTACGTACCGGCCGGAAGGACTCCCAGGACATGGACGCCATCTCCGTCATCCGCACCAAGCGGGACCGAGGCGAGCTGACCCCCGAGCAGATCGACTGGGTCATCGACGCGTACACCCGCGGTGAGGTCGCCGACGAGCAGATGTCCGCGCTGGCCATGGCGATCCTGCTGAACGGTATGAACCGCACCGAGATCGCCCGCTGGACCGCCGCGATGATCGCCTCCGGCGAGCGGATGGACTTCGCGTCGCTCTCCCGGCCCACCACCGACAAGCACTCCACCGGCGGCGTCGGCGACAAGATCACCCTGCCGCTCGCCCCGCTGGTCGCCGCCTGCGGCGCCGCCGTACCGCAGCTCAGCGGCCGGGGCCTCGGCCACACCGGCGGCACCCTCGACAAGCTGGAGTCCATTCCCGGCTGGCGCGCCCGCCTCTCCAACGAGGAGATGCTGAACGTCCTGGACACCACCGGCGCGGTGATCTGCGCCGCCGGTGACGGGCTCGCCCCCGCCGACAAGAAGCTGTACGCGCTGCGCGATGTCACCGGCACCGTCGAGGCCATTCCGCTCATCGCCAGCTCCATCATGTCCAAGAAGATCGCCGAGGGCACCGGCGCGCTCGTCCTGGACGTCAAGGTCGGCTCCGGCGCCTTCATGAAGACCATCGAGGACGCCCGCGAACTGGCCTCCACCATGGTCGCGCTGGGCACCGACAGCGGAGTGCGCACCGTCGCCCTGCTCACCGACATGGCCACCCCGCTCGGCCTGACCGCGGGCAACGCCCTGGAGGTACGCGAATCGGTCGAGGTACTGGCCGGCGGCGGCCCGAAGGACGTCGTCGACCTCACCCTCGCCCTCGCCCGCGAAATGCTGGACGCGGCCGGGCTCAAGGACGCCGACCCGGAGAAGGCCCTCGCCGACGGCTTGGCGATGGACGTCTGGCGCCGCATGATCTCCGCCCAGGGCGGCGACCCCGACGCCACGCTCCCCGTCGCCCGCGAGCAGCACGTGGTCACGGCCCCGTCCACCGGCGTACTGACCCGCCTGGACGCCTACGACGTCGGCGTCGCCGCCTGGCGCCTCGGCGCGGGCCGGGCCCGCAAGGAGGACCCGGTCCAGGCCGGCGCGGGCGTCGAACTGCACGCCAAGCCGGGCGACGAGGTCACGGCCGGCCAGCCGCTGCTGACGCTGCACACCGACACCCCCGAGAAGTTCGACTACGCCCTGAAGGCCCTGCCCGACGCGTACGACATCGCTCCGGCCGGCACGGCGTTCACCGCCACCCCGGTGGTGCGGGAACGTATCGCCTGACCTGCGGCTTTCTCATTCGCGGAGAGCCCGACGGCGGCATCTACCGGGTGCTGGACACGGTCGAGTACGGGGAGAAGCTGACGCTGCCCGAGCCGTTCGGGCTGGACCTGGACACCGGGATGTTCCCGGTCGGCTGAGCGGCCTCGCGACGCGGGCCCTCCCGGTGCGGTCCGGAGACGCGAGCGGCCCGCCGGGGCGGAGGAATCCGTCCCGGCGGGCCGCCTTCGTGCGGTCGGGGTGGCTATGCGCTCACTTGCCGAAGTACGCGTTGTAGATCGACACCGACGACTTGTTGCCCTTCTTGTCCGTGACATCGGCACGGTAGGAGATGGACTTCCCCTTGGCCGGGTTCTTCACGGAGATCTTGCCCGCCTTGACCGTGGACTTCTTCCAGGTCTTGCCGGCGTCGTAACTGACGTACACCGACAGCGACTTGAGGTTCTTTCCGGCAGCGGCACCCTGCACCGTCACGGGCACGGAAGCGGTCCGGCCGGCCGTGACCCTGCTGTCCGCGGTGACATTGGGCGTGAACCGCACCATGGAGACCGGCAGCATGGCCGGGCCCGAGGTCCGCTTGGAGCGGAAGGTCCAGCTCGCGTCGATCCGGGTGGAGACCGGGGACAGCGCGGTGCTGCGCCGCATCGAGGTCGTCAGCCGGTAGTCGGCGGCGGCGGACGGCACGGCGAAGGGGGCCAGACCCGTCAGCGGGTCCTCGTTCTGGGCGAACTTCTTGCCGTTGCGGTACAGGACCGTCTTGGCCGAACTGTAGGCGGAGTCACCGAGGTTGCCGCGTCCGTCGGTCACCATCGGCACCATGCCGACGATGTCGTCGCCATCGCGCAGGATGCCGTACTCGGAGTTGACCGCAGGGCCGAACACCGCGGTGTTGACCTTCTTCGTGTAGGACTTGCCGGCCTTGAAGGACTGCGGGGCGCCGAGGGAGTACAGCGCCTCACTCATCGGGTAGCCCTCCTCGTCCTCCGGGCCGTTCTGGCCGAAGGTGAAGCTCCACCGGGCCTTGTCGGCGGTGGAGACATAGGCGGTGGCGGTGCCGGGGATCTTGTGGAGGGAAGAGACCGCCCAGCCGCCTTCCATGCCGGGCAGCGTGCCGGACGCGGCGAGCTCACCGGTCTTGCCCTTGGCGGGCGAGCCGAGGGAGAGGCTCACCTTGGCCAGTTGGCCGGTGGTGTACTTCCGCTCGAAACCGGTGGCGGCCCGGGTCACCGGACCGCCGGCCGCGATGTCGTACCGGGTCGAGGTTCCCTTGCTCCAGCTGCCGAGCCAGTGCTGGGAGAGCGATCCGTCGGTCACCGCCGGGCCGAAGTGCGCGGTGCGGAAGTTCTTGTACGTGTCGAGGATCCAGCCGTAGGTGTAGCCGGTGTCATCGGTCGTGAACTGGAGGTCGGGCGCGGCCATCAGGGACTTCGTCCCGGTGGTGGGCAGGGCGATGTTCACCGGCTTCGCCTTGCGCGCGTCGAGGGTCACGCTGAGGTCCTTGGTGACGTCCAGCTTCGGCTGCGTCAGCCAGTCGGTGCCCTTGGTGTAGTCCTCGGGGTCGACGGTGACAGCCGCGTTCAGCGTGTAACCGCCCTTGGGGAGACGGACCTTGACCTTGCCGTCGGTGCTCGTCGGGGCGAGCCACTGGCCGAGCGCGGTTCCCGAGAGGCCGAAGAGGTCGGTGTCGGTGAACTCGGCGGGCTTGCCGTCGCGCCCGATGGTCGTGACCGTGAGGTCGTACGACTCGATCTCGCGCTCGACCGCGGCCGCGGTGCGGATGCTCTGGCCGCCGCCCGTCCCGACGACGTACGCGGAGTAGGTGCCGTCGGCCGTACCGCCGAGCTTGGTGTTCACGGTCAGCGGCACGTCCGCGGTGCCGCCCGCGGGGACGGTCACCTTCTCGGCGCCGAGGGTGAAGAAGCCGGCCGGGGCGGGCTTGCCCTTCGGGCCGGTGGCCGTGACCGCGAGGTCGAGGGTGACATCGGCCGTGCCGAGGTTGCGGTACGTCACCTTCTTGGTGACGGGGGCGTCGTCGGTGTGCGGCCACTGCTGCACTCCGAAGCTCACCGACGCCGGGTCGGCGACGACGGTCTGGGCGATCGCCCGGTCGACCGCGATCCGGCCCGTGCCCTGCTCGAACGGCGTGTACGCGCCCGGCTTGGTCGAGGCCGTCAGCGCGCCCTTGAGCTCGGCGTACTTCCACTCCGGGTGCTGCTGCTTGAGGAGCGCCGCGGCGCCCGCGACGTGCGGGGTCGCCATCGACGTACCGGAGATCGTCAGATAGCCGGGCGGGTTCTGACCGACCTCCTGGTCGATGGCGGAGCCGGGCGCGGCCGCCGCCGTGATGTCCACGCCGGGGGCGGTGACATCGGGCTTGATCGCCCCGTCGCCGATGCGCGGGCCACGGCTGGAGAAGTCGGCCAGCTGGTCCTTGTCGTCGACCGCGCCGACCGTCAGCGCGGCGTCCGCGCTGCCCGGGGAGCCGACCGTACCGGCCCCGTCGCCCTCGTTGCCCGCCGCGATGGCGAACAGGACACCCTTGTCGGCCGACAGCTTGTTGACCGCCGCTTCCAGCGGGTCCACCTCGGGGGTGTCGCTGCCGCCGAGGCTCAGGTTGATGACGTCGGCGCCCTGCGCGACCGCCCACTCCATCCCGGCCAGGATGCCGGAGTCCTCGCCGAAGCCGTTGTCGTCGAGGACCTTGCCCGCGAGCAGTTTGGCGTCCGGGGCCACGCCCTTGAACTTGCCGCCCGACTTGGCGCCCGTGCCGGTGGCGATCGACGCCACGTGTGTGCCGTGACCGTACCGGTCCTTGGTGTCGGACGCGGCGGAGAAGTTCTTCGCCTCCAGGATCTGGCCCTGGAGGTCGGGGTGGGTGTCGTCCACACCGGTGTCCAGTACGGCGATCTTGACGCCCTTCCCGGTGTAACCGGCCTTCCAGGCGGCAGGGGTACCGATCTGCGGCACGCTCTTGTCGAGGCTCGCCCGGCGCACCCCGTCCAGCCAGACCCGGTCGATCCCGGCGGCCGTGGTGCGCTGCGCACCGTGCGCCGCCTCGTCGGTGAGCGCCTGCCAGATGTCCTGGGCGTCGCGCTGCGGCGTGGTCACCGACTGGGCGTTCAGCGAGTTCAGGGTCCGGCCGACCCGGGTGGAACCCGCGCCCCGGACCTCGGCCTTCGCGTCCGCCGCCCGGGCACCCCGGTAGGAGACGATCAGCTTCAGGCCCGCCTTCTGGGCCCTGCGGTTCTCCGCCCGGTTCAGCTCGGTGATGTCGAACAGCCGGCGGTCCAGCTTGCCGGAGCTGATCAGCCGGTGGGCGTCGGCCGGGACGAGCAGGGTGTGCCCGTCGCGTATCTGACGCTGCACGGGTATGTGCTCACGGCCCTTGGCGGCACGGAAGGACACGACCTTGCCCTTGGCGTCCACGGTGACGCGGTCGCCGGTGATGAGCGTCAGCTCGTGCCGGTCGGCGGACCCTGCGCCGGCAGGGCGGGCGGTGCCGGAGTGGGTGGTGCCGGGCTGGGCCACGGCCGGGCTGGTCATCCCGGCCGCGAGCGCCACGGCGGCGGCCGCGGCGACGGTCGAAACACACGCGCTTCTCACGTGTTTGCGCAACTCTCCCCCTGGAGAATCAGGCGGCCCCGAGGGGCCACTGGTCAGTCGGCACCGATGGGAAGCCGGTGCCGGCCGGTTCACGTACCTAGAGGGGGAATTGGCGAAGGAGGTTCACAGAAGTCGCACACAGAACCGGAGTTGACGGAAGTTCATCGGTCCGGTGCGCACGGGTACGGAGTGGCGGGAGAGGGCGCGAGCGGCGCGGGGGCGGCTGCCGGGCGGGAACAGGGCGTTCGCCCGCGCCGGGCGGCCCGGACAGCACGAGGCCCGCACAGCGATGAGTTTCGGCCGCCGGACCGGTCTTTCCGATGTGGAACCCATTGCCCCGAACCTTCTCGTCGTCACCGGCCGCGTCACCAGGGCCGCGGTGCCGGGACTCTGCGCCGAGCTGGAGGCGCTGCTGTACGACCCCGACGGCTCCGTCCGCGACCCGGACACGGGGGTGGACTGCGACGTGGGCGGGGTGGTGCACGTGGATCTGGCCCTGGTCGAGGCGGTGGCGCGGCTGGGGCTCGTCGCACGCCGGGCGGGCGGCAGGAGGCTGCGGCTGCGCAATGTGCCGCCCGAGCTGCGGAGCCTGCTGGACCTGGTCGGCCTGGCCGACGTGGTGGACGTGGGGTGTGGAACAGGGACGGAGACTGAGACGGGAACGGGGGCGGGAACGGCGACGCAGACGGAGGAGACGGGAATGGCGACGGGGGTCGGGACCGCGGAGGGCGGCGGCTGAGCGGGCGCTCCCAGTCCCGGAGAAACGAGGAGCGCCCCGGGAAGCGGGAGCGCCCCGGGGGAATCGGCCCCGCTCAGTCCGTGCGCCCGACCACCTCGGCCCGCACGCAGATCACCTGCGTGAGCCGGGCCTTCCCGTCGTGGACCGGCGTCGCCGATGCCGAGCTGAGCGGGGCCGGGGTGGCGGCGGGGCGCCGAGCCGCGTAGTCGCAGTAGTGCTCGGGCTGCGGCCCCGGCTCACCGCCGGGCCTGGGCGTCCAGGCCGCCCCGGGCCCGGGGCCGTCGGTGGCGGACGGCTCGCCCAGCCACTGCGTCAGCCCCCAGCCACCGGCCGCCAGCACCACCCAGCCGGCCACCAGCCCGTTCCGTATGCCGCGCCTCATACCGCCCTCACGCCGCGTCGGCGTCGAGCCGGTCCGGCAGCCCGAAGAGCGGGAACCAGCGCGGGGTGTCCAGGAAGCAGTGCATCCCGGTGATGGCCCCGTCCGAGATGTCGATGACCTGCACCGCCCACGGCACGAACCCGGGCCCGTCCGGATTCGGCTTGTAGTGCGCGAACGCCGGGGTGCCGTTCGCCGACGTCGCCACCAGCCGGGAGCCCGCACAGCCTGCGCCGATGGAGAGCATGAAGCCGGTGATGTCGTCGTGTCCCTGGAGCCAGAGGTCGAACGGCGGCATGGTCATCACGGCGTCCTCATGGAGCAGCGCCGTCAGCGCCACCATGTCGTAGCCCTCGAAGGCCGCCACGTACCGCTCAAGGAGCTTGCGCTGCTCCTCGTCGAGCGGATTCGCGGCGTCGGCGGGCTTGCCCTCGTGCTCGGTGAGGGTGGCCCGCGCCCGCTGGAGGGCGCTGTTGACCGAGGCGACCGAGGTGTCGAGCAGCTCGGCGACCTCGCTCGCCTTCCAGGCCAGCACCTCGCGCAGGATCAGCACGGCACGCTGCTTGGGCGGCAGGTGCTGGAGCGCGGCGACGAACGCGAGGCGCACCGATTCCCGCGCCACCGCGGCCTCCGCCGGGTCGGCCACCGTCGGCAGGATGCGGCCGTCCGGCATCGGCTCCAGCCAGGTGTTCTCCGGCAGGGGGTTGAGCGCCGCCTGGGCGAGCGGTGTCGGGCCCGTCAGATCGACCGGACGGGCCCGCTTGTTCCCGGCGTTCAGCATGTCCAGACAGACATTGGTGGCGATGCGGTACAGCCAGGACCGCAGCGAGGAACGCCCCTCGAACTTGTCGAAGTTGCGCCAGGCACGCACCAGCGTGTCCTGCACCGCGTCCTCCGCCTCGAAGGCCGAGCCGAGCATCCGGTAGCAGTAGCCGGTCAGCTCGACCCGGTGTCCCTCCAGACGGCTGTCGACGTCCGCCGTCGCTGTCAGATCACTCATCGCTCCACCCCTGTTGCGCTGTGACACCGCTCCCTCGGCACCCTGGAAGCTACCGCAGGCCACTGACAACGGGGACGCGAAGTAGCGAAACCGCCCGCGTTCCGGTCACGTTCCGGGCTTGCGCCCGTACACGTGGACGTCGTCGCCGTTCCTCAGCAGATTCCAGTACGACTTGGCATCGGCGCTACGCATGTTGACGCAGCCGTGCGAGCCCGGCGGGTTCCACATCTTCACGCCCACCGCGTGGAACGCCTGACCCCCGTCGAAGAACTGGGCGTACGGCATCGACACGTGGTAGATCGACGAGACGTGGTCGATGTGCCGCCAGTAGATCTTCTTCGACCCGGTGCGGGTCTCGTACCCGTTCCGCCCGGTCCGCACCGGCACGGGGCCGAACTTCAGCTTGCTGCCGTCCTGGATCCAGCTCAGCTGCCGGGTCAGGTCCACACACGCGATGCGCCCCTTGTCGGTGGGGCACTTCTTGTCCTTGTTCGGGTTCTTGCCGGCGGCCTTCTGGGCCGTGAGCGTCTTCATCGTCCGCCAGGTGACCGGACCCGCGTACCCGATGGTGGGGGTGACCCCGTACGTGCTCTGGAACGACCTGATCGCCCTGCAGTCGGCGGCCGACTGCCTGCCGTCGACCGGCCGCTTCAGATACTTCTCGACCTGCTTCTGGTACGGCCCGGTGGAGGTCGTGCAGGACGCCGCCTGCGCCTGCCCGCCGGTGGCCAGCACCAGGGCCGGCACCGCGGTCAGGCCCGCGACCGACAGCGCGAGCCCGCGCCGCAGCCGTACTCCACGAATGTTCCCCGCGACTCCCATGTACGCCAACTCCCCTTCGCGCGCCGTGAGATGGTTCCGCCTGCTAGACGCGCGTCGGGGAGTGGATGGTTGTGCGTTCCGTGTCTCAGTTCTGTACGGACGCCACCGCAGCCGGCCGGCACCGCTCGGTGCGGGCGGCCCGTGTCCCGTACAGCGTGATCGAGACGACGCCGAGGACCGCGAGCAGCCCCAGCGAGACGGTGCCGGCCCAGCCGCCGGCGTGGAAGGCGATCGCGCCGAGCGTGCCGCCCGCGCTGGAGCCCAGGTAGTACGCGGACTGGTAGAGCGCCGACGCCTGGGCACGGCCCTTCGTCGCGGTACGGCTCACGGACGAGGAGGCGACCGCGTGCCCGGCGAAGAAGCCCGCCGTGATCAGGATCAGGCCGAGGAGCACGGCGACCAGCTGGTCGGCGAGCGAGAGCAGCAGACCGGCGGCCGTGGTGGAGACGGCCAGGTACAGCGCGCCCCGGCGGCCGAGTCGGGCGACCAGCTTGCCGGCCGCGGCGGAGGAGACCGTACCGACGAGGTAGACCAGGAAGATCGAGCCGACGACACCCTGCGGGAGGTTGAACGGCGCCTCCACCAGGCGGTAGCCGATCACCGTGTAGACCGCGCCGAACACCGTCATGAACAGCGCGCCGATCGCGTACAGCCGGCGCAGCAGCGGATCGGCGAGGTGCCCGCCGACGGTCTTCGCGAGAGCCTTCGGGTTCAGTGTCCCCGGGGTGAAGTTCCGCGCCCGGGGGATCATGAAGTGGAAGACGACCGCGCAGGCCACGGCCAGTATCCCGACCGCACCGAGCGCCGCGCGCCAGCCCCACAGCTGGGCGACCCAGCCGGTGAGGATACGGCCGCTCATGCCGCCGATGCTGTTGCCGGCCACGAACAGCCCGATCGCCGCGACCAGCGCCTTCGGCCGCACCTCCTCGGCCAGGTACGCCATCGCGGAGGCGGGCAGCCCGGCCAGTGCCGCGCCCTGGACGGCGCGCAGCGCGATCAGCCAGCCCAGCGAGGGGGCGAAGGGGACGAGCAGCCCGACCAGCACGGCGACCGTCAGCGAGGCGGTCATCATCTGCCGCCGTCCGAACCGCTCGGAGAGCGCGCTCATCGGCAGTACGCACAGCGCCAGTGCGCCCGTCGCCGCGGAGACCGTCCAGCTGGCCTGCCCGGCCGTGGCGCCGAAGGAGGCGGAGATGGCGGGCAGCAGGGCCTGCGTGGAGTAGAGAAGCGCGAACGTCGCGACACCTGCGGCGAAGAGCGCGAAGCTCATCCGGCGGTAGCCGGGGCGGCCCGGTTCGAGAGGGTCCGGCGCGGCGGAGTCCGCGGTGGTTCCGGGCGCGGCGACGGGGGACGGCTGGGGCGAGGCGGCCACGGTGAGCGTGGACGCCCCGGTACTGGCAGGAGGCATGCTTCGAAAGTAGGCTCTCCGGTTTCATGCGTCCAATGCACGAAGTGGTGATAATCAATCCTATGGAGCATGAACGCAGCTCACGGCCCCGGCTGTCACCCAGTAGTTACGAAGAAGACATTCGCGCCGTGCTCGCACCGCGACTGGCCCACTTCGAGGCGGTGGCCCGCCACGAGCACGTCACGCGCGCCGCACAGGAGCTCGGCGTCCCGCAGTCGACGCTGTCGCGGGCGATGGTCAGGCTCGAACAGGACCTGGGAGTAGCCCTGTTCGCCCGCAAGGGCCGTACCGTCTCGCTCACCCCGGCGGGCCGCACCTTCCTCGGCTCCGCCGAGCGGGCCCTCGCCGAGGTCGAGAAGGCCGCCGACTCGGTACGCGCCGACGCCGACCCGGCCACCGGCAAGGTCGCCTTCGGCTTCCTCCACACCATGGGCTCGGAGACCGTCCCCGCCCTCCTGCGCGCCTTCCGCGCCGACCACCCCGGGGTCCGCTTCCAGCTCGTGCAGAACTACGGCGAGGCGATGATCGAACGCCTGAGGGCCGGCGGCCTCGACCTCTGCCTCACCTCACCCGTCCCGGACGCCCCCGACCTCGTCGCCCGTCGCCTGGACGAACAGCGCCTGCGCCTGGTCGTCCCCGAGGACCACCGCCTCGCCGCCCGCCGCCGCATCCGCCTCGCGGAGGCCGCCGACGAAAAGTTCGTCACCCTGGAACCGGGCTACGGCCTGCGGCGCATCACCGACGACCTGTGCGCCGAGGCGGGCTTCACCCCCCGAGTGGCCTTCGAGGGCGAGGAGGCGGAGACCCTGCGCGGCCTGGTGGCGGCCGGCCTGGGCGTGGCCCTGCTGCCACCGCCCGCCGTGCCCCGCCCCGGCGTCGTCGAACTCACCGTCACGGCTCCGAGGGCAGCCCGCGAGATCGGCGTCGCCTGGCTGGACGGCCACCCGGACACCCCGCCGGTGGCCGCCTTCAAACGCTTCCTGCTGTCGCGGCGAGGGCATCTGCTGCCGGACTGACGGGACAAGCCCGCGTGCGCGGGGACCACGGCTCCCACCCGTACTGTCCGGCCATTGCCCAGGGACCAACCCCCCGTGCGCGGGGACCACGGCCGACATCTCGTCGGCCTCCGCCATGACCTCGGACCAACCCCGCGTGCGCGGGGACCACCGGCCGAGGTTGTCGTCGCGGACGCCCCATTCGGGACCAACCCCGCGTGCGTGGGGACCACAGCAGTACGACATGACCACAGCGGCTGGCCAGCGGACCAACCCCGCGTGCGCGGGGACCACGGTGCGGCGGCCTCAATCGTCCTCATGCGTGCCGGGTCGGACATGGCCGGCTCCCCGGCCTGGGAAGCCCACTGTCCGCGGCCTTCCCAGCTCACGGCGGAGCAGTGCAGTGCGGCGCGGGCGATATCGGTCGCCGGCGATGTCGGCCCCGGCCCCGGCTGCGGCCCGTCAACCCCCTCACCCCCGCAGCGACTTCCCGAACCCCGCCGCCAGCGGCATCCGCAGCCCCAGTGGCGGCGGAGCCGCCAGGGCGTCGGCGACCGGGCGTGCGTAGGCCCGGCCGAACAGTGAGCCGCGCACGAAGTCCGCGGCCAGGGCCATCACTTCGGCCCGGTGCTGGCGGAGGCCGTGGCCGTCCGAGTGGACCTCGAAGCGGCAGGTGTCGCGGTTGGTCTTCTTGGCCCGCTCGGCCAGGCGGAAGGAGAGTTCGGGGTCGGTGCGGGCATCGTTGGTGCCGTGGACGAGCAGTACGTGGCGGCCCAGCAGATGCTTCACCGGCTCCGGTTCGCCCGGCCCGCCATCCGGCAGCCAGGGGGCCATCGCCAGAACGGAGCCGACCGCCGCGTGGCTGCCCGCCCGGAGTGCGGCCCGGCCGCCCATGCCGTGGCCGGCCAGGCAGACGGGGACGTCGCCGTAGCGTCGTACGACCTCGTCCACCGCCCACTCGGCGTCCGCCGCGAGGTGCGCGTCGGCCGCGTTCCAGCCCCGGCAGCGGTAGCGCACCACGTGCACGGCGAGCCCGTCCTCCTGACCGGCGCGGGCCAGGGAGCGGGCCAGGGGGAGTTGGAGGGCGTAGGAAAGAGGGGAGGGGCGGCGATGCGAGTCGGCCTCGCCGTCCGGGAGCAGCAGGACCACGCCGCTGACCGCGGTCGGAGCTCCGGCCGCCATGACGGCCCGTCCCAGCCTTGCAGCAGGCAGGGGGAGTGCGCTCTGTGCCATGACAGAACAGTGTCAGAAGGGTGGGTGTACGCCACCCGTATTCGCGGTCACTGTTACGTATCGACGAGCGACAATCTACGCGCGTAGGGACTAGAGTGCGCAGATGATGAGCCCGACCCTTCACGTGCCCGGCCAGGATCAGATCCGGCGTGCCCCCAAGGTGCTTCTGCACGACCATCTCGATGGCGGTCTGCGCCCGGGGACGATCGTCGACCTCGCTCTCGCGAGCGGATACGAAGGACTTCCCGAGACCGAGCCCGACAAGCTCGGCATCTGGTTCCGCGAGGCGGCCGACTCCGGATCGCTGGAGCGCTATCTGGAGACGTTCGCCCACACCTGTGCCGTCATGCAGACCCGCGAGGCACTGGTCCGGGTGGCCGCCGAGTGTGCCGAGGACCTGGCCGCCGACGGTGTCGTGTACGCCGAGGTGCGGTACGCCCCCGAGCAGCACCTGGAGGCCGGGCTGACCCTCGAAGAGGTCGTCGAGGCGGTCAACGAGGGCTTCCGCGAGGGCGAGCGGCGGGCCCGCCTGGACGGGAACCGGATCCGGGTGGGCGCCCTCCTCACCGCGATGCGGCACGCCGCCCGCTCCCTGGAGATCGCCGAGCTGGCCAACCGCTACCGAGACCAGGGCGTGGCCGGCTTCGACATCGCGGGCGCGGAGGCGGGCTTCCCGCCCACCCGGCACCTCGACGCCTTCGAGTACCTCAAGCGCGAGAACAACCACTTCACCATCCACGCGGGCGAGGCCTTCGGGCTGCCGTCGATCTGGCAGGCGCTCCAGTGGTGCGGTGCGGACCGGCTCGGCCACGGGGTCCGCATCATCGACGACATCGAGGTCGCCGACGACGGCGGTGTGAAGCTCGGCCGCCTCGCCTCCTACGTACGGGACAAGCGCATCCCGCTGGAGCTGTGTCCGACGTCCAACATCCAGACCGGCGCCGCCGCCTCGTATGCCGAGCACCCCATCGGGCTGCTGCGGAAGCTGCATTTCCGGGCCACCGTGAACACGGACAACCGGCTGATGAGCGGCACGAGCATGAGCCGCGAATTCGAGAAGCTGACCGAGACATTCGGATACACGCTCGACGACATGCAGTGGTTCACCGTCAATGCAATGAAGTCGGCATTCATTCCTTTTGATGAACGTCTGGCGATGATCAACGACGTGATCAAGCCCGGATACGCCGAGCTGAAGTCCGCGTGGCTCTTCGAGCAGACCGCCGCGACCAGCGTTTCTTCTGCTTCCGCCGACTGATCGGCGCTCTTGCGGAGAAAGGCCGAGAAGTCGAATTCCCGGCCTTTCTTCGCGTGTCGGCATGTTTGCGGCAAGGAGGGCGGGATGGCTACGTTTCAGAGCCCCCCACGTTCCGATCCCCAAGGATGAATTTCACATGAAGCAGTCTGCTGTCAGGACTCTCGGCGTTGCCGCTCTCGGCGCCGCTTTCGCCGCCGCAGCCGCGGGTACCGCCTCCGCCGCCGTGCTGCCGGCCGACGCCCCGGGCACTGCCGTGCCGGTCGCGACCACGGCACTGGGCACCGCGACCCAGAGCCTGTCGGCCCAGGAGACGGCCACCAAGCTCCTCGGCACCGGCCAGCAGAAGCTCGTCGGCGACGCCGCCACCCCGGTCAAGGGCCTGCTCGGTGGTCTGCCCGCGGGCGGCATGAAGACCAGCGGCCTGTCGACCAACGGTCTTCCGCTCGGCGGCTGATCCCCGTACACCCCTGTGGGGCGGACATCCGAACCGGGTGTCCGCCCCACAGGCGTATCCGTGTGTCCGAGGGTCACCAGCCGGCGGCCGGCGACGTCTTCTCGGACGGGAACAACAGCCACAGCGCCAGGTAGAGCAGGAACTGCGGTCCCGGCAGCAGGCAGGAGACCAGGAAGATGAGGCGCATCGTCCCCGCGGAGGTGCCGAAGCGCCTTGCCAGCGCTGCGCACACTCCGCCGATCATGCGTCCGTCACGGGGGCGGGCAAGTGCGGCCATGATGGGCTCCTTCGCGAACCGTTGCTGAGGGAGCAGCTCCGTCGTGCCCCCTCGATGGCTCCATCGTGGCCCGGCGAACGGGGGCAAAGCGTCGCTCTACGGGGCCATCCCGACCCTGGGAATCGTCGGGGTCTGACCCTGACCGGCCTCGCCCCTGGGGTGGGGCACCACCCCGGCCCGCCCCTGCCTCCGGCGGCGCAGCCGCGCCCGGCACATGGGGACGACGAGTAGATGGACGAGCGCCACACCGGTGGTGTTCAGCAGCAGCGAGTCGACGTCTACGACCTGTCCGGGCACTCCGGTCTGGGCCAGTTCGATGGTCGTGGAGATCAGCGCACCCGCCGCGACGGTGCGGGCCAGCGAGGCCCATGGCGAGACGGTGAGCCGGCCGCCGGCCATCGGCAGCAGTACGCCCAGCGGGGCGAGCAGCAGCAGCCCCTCGCCGATCCGGCGGGTCGCCTCGACCGGGCCGAGGGACAGATCGGCTCTGATACCGGCGAGCGGCTGAAGATTTGAGGCGGTCGTCCACGGCACGTCGAGGGGGCGCAGCGTCAGCCACCCGACGAGCAGCAGATGCGCGAGGAGGAGAGACACCCCGGTCGCGCGGAAACGGATGACGGTTTGACCGTCCGTACCTTGACGCACGCCCCCCAAGACGCGACGAACGGCAGGATCGGTTCCGCCGGCCCGGAATCCGGCCCGTCGGGCACCTGACCGGCGAGGAGAGCGGGCAGTTGGACCGGTTCGGGCCGGTCAGGCGCCCGTGCCCGCCCATGGCGTCGGGACCGTCTTCGGTCTCGCCTTCATCTCCGAGGTGCACAGATAGCCGCGCGGCGCGTAGTTCCCGGGCCCGCCCAGGACCACCGTGCCTTCCGGGGCGAGCGTGTCGCTCTCCGCGTACGTGCACACGATCTGCGCCAGCGCCTCGGACCGCAGGTCCTCCGGCTGCTCGCTGAGCCGCAGCGTGCCCTGCGGGTCGCCGGTGCGGGCCACGCCGACCCGCAGGTTCTCCGGCACGGCCGTGGAGTACCCGGCCTGCCGTTCAGCGGCCGGCGGCTTGCGGCGCAGTTCGTCCAGCAGCGCCTGCGCGACCGGCACCCGGTCCGAGCCGTTCTCGCCGACCTGCACCGTGCGGTCCACCGTGACCAGTTGCGAGGAACAGACCAGATAGATCTGCACGGGTATGCCCTTGGTGGCCTGTGTCGTGAGGCTCTCCGCTGACATCGTGCACGGCACCTGGGACGGTGCGGCCCCGGCGTCCACCGGCACCGAGGTGGACCTGATCCCGCAGCCCGCGGCCAGCAGGGCGCCGGTCAGGGCCCCGGCCAGTGCCAGGGCCGAACGGCGTGCCCGGCGGTTGTCGCTGCCCATCACGTCGCGTCGCCCTCCTCGTTCCGGCCCCCGGCGTCGTGCTCACCGGCGGAACGGGTGAGCGGTTCGGCATCGCGCGGCAGCCGCAGTACGAACACCGCGCCGTCGCCGTCCGGCGAGTTCGTGGCCGTGATGTCACCGCCGTGGATGTGCGCGTTCTCCATGGCGATCGACAGGCCGAGACCGCTGCCCTCGGAACGCGGGCGCGAGGCGCTGGCCTTGTAGAACCGGTCGAAGACATGCGGCAGCACGTCCTCGGGGATACCGGGTCCGTGGTCGCGGACCTCGATGACGAGTTCGTCGCCCTCGGTCCGCACCGCGACCCGCACCGGCGAACCGCCGTGCTTGAGCGCGTTGCCGATCAGATTCGCCAGGATCACATCGAGCCGGCGCGGATCGAGGCGGGCCATCATGCCGCGCTCGGCGTCCAGATCCACCGCGTCCAGCCAGGCGCGGGCGTCGATGCAGGCGGTGACCTGGTCCGCGACGTCGACGGTGTCGAGGACGAGCCGGGCCGTACCCGCGTCGAAGCGGGTGACCTCCATCAGGTTCTCCACCAGGTCGTTCAGACGCCGGGTCTCGCTCACCACCAGGCGCACCGCGGGCGCGATCATCGGGTCGAG
Organism: Streptomyces sp. NPDC001880; assembly: GCF_053594575.1. Lineage (NCBI taxonomy): Bacteria > Bacillati > Actinomycetota > Actinomycetes > Kitasatosporales > Streptomycetaceae > Streptomyces > Streptomyces sp. NPDC001880. The sequence continues at coordinate 2,994 of NZ_JBSFET010000071.1, read as the reverse complement.
GCTGTCCGCCTCGTCCTCCAGCACCTCGGTGACGGCGGTCAGCGCGGTGAGCGGGGTGCGCAGCTCGTGCGACATGTCGGCGACGAACCGGCGGCTCGCCTCGTCCCGCGCGCTCATGTCCGCGACCCGCTTCTCCAGCGAACTCGCGGTCCTGTTGAACGTGCGGGAGAGATCGGCCAGTTCGTCCGTGCCGGAGACCACGAGCCGGGTGTCGAGCTTGCCCTCGCCGAGCTTGCGGGCGGCGTCGCCGAGCCGTTGTACGGGCCGCAGTACGGTCGTCGCCGCGGCCTGCGCGAGCAGCGCCGAGCCGATCAGCGCGAGCCCGGTGGCGATCCCCAGGGACCAGGCGAGGGAGTTGAGATCCTGCCGTTCCTGGTCGAGCGACTTCAGCATGTAGCCGGTCGGGCCACCACCGATGATCTTCGTACCGCCCACCAGGTACGGCGTGCCGCGGATGCTGGTCCGCTGCCAGAGCAGGTGGTACTCGTACTTGTTGCCCGCTCCCAGCGGCTGTTTCTTGTTCACCGCCTTCTGGAGCGACAGCGGTACGTTGTCGAGCGTGAAGGTGTCCAGGTCGGAGTTGCCGACGATCGGCTTGCCGGTGTCGCGTTCGTCGACCAGCAGCACGCTGTAGCCGGGCGAGCTGCTCGCCATCTGCACGGCGGCGTTCTGCAGATCGTCCCTGGTGGGCTGGAGCGGCAGCGAGGCCGCCCGGCTCTGCATCTCCTGGCGGAAGTCCCCGAGCGCGGCGTCCTGGGTACGGGTCAGCACGGCCTCGCGGTTCAGCCAGTACGCGATCCCCGACGCGGACACCGCGGCGGTCAGCGCCACCAGCGCGAACACCACGACGAGACGCAGTCGCAGACTGGTCCAGCGAAGCCCGGTGAGCAGGCTCCGTTTGACGGTATCGCTCACTGAGGCGAGTCCAGCCGGTAGCCCACACCCCGGACGGTACGGATCAGTGTCGGCGAGGACGGCACGTCCTCCACCTTGGCCCGCAGCCGCTGCACGCACGCGTCGACCAGTCGGGAGTCACCGAGGTAGTCGTGCTCCCAGACCAGCCGCAGCAACTGCTGCCGCGACAGGGCCTGGCCCGGCCGGCGGCTCAGCTCCAGCAGGAGGCGCAGCTCGGTCGGCGTGAGCTGCAGGTCCTCCCCGTTCTTGGTCACGGTCATCGCGGAACGGTCGATCACCACGTTCCCGAAGGACGCGGAGTCGGTGGATTCGCGCTCACCGCGGCGCAGTACCGCGCGGATGCGGGCGTCGAGCACCCGGCCCTGCACGGGTTTCACCACATAGTCGTCGGCACCGGACTCCAGCCCGACCACGACGTCGATGTCGTCGCTGCGCGCGGTCAGCAGAATGATCGGCAGCTGGTCGGTGCGCCGGATGCGCCGGCACACCTCGAAGCCGTCGATCCCGGGCAGCATCACATCCAGCACGATCAGGTCCGGCCGCTGCTCACGCAGCAGTCTCAGGCCGTCCTCTCCTGTCGCCGCAGTGGCCACACGGTGGCCCTGGCGCGACAGCGAGAGTTCGAGGGCCGTGCGGATGGCGTCGTCGTCCTCGATCAGCAACAGGAAAGGCACGCTGGTCATTCTGACCCATGGTGGAGCCCCAGTTCGACAGTTGGGGCCGACTCATACCTCCGGCACACCCCCGGCGCACCTCCGACGCACGGACGGCAGGTCCTGTGACAGGTCTGTGACAGTCGGCGGACAGCGTCATGAAACTGCCCCGGCAGGCTCGTTGGCACCAGGAACGGACGGACTCCACCGATGGGGGGCGCGAGATGAACGCAACTCACAGCATCACCGCAAGCGCAGTTGTCACGCGTCTGCACGATGTCGGCCGGAGCACCGAGAAGTCCGGCGCCGGGAGTGGACGGGGGTGCGTTCGTGGCGCCGGGCGTCAGCATCCGTCGTACATGACGGTGGTTGACGCGCCTGTGGGGGGGAGCAACGGGGGCAAGGCGTACGGGGAGGACATGGGGGAGCGGAAGTCCCCGGCGCAGGGCGAGGACGCCGAAGCGGCGTTCACGGCCTACGTCCGGGAGCGCCGCGCCTCCCTGTACGCAACCGCCTACCACCTGACCGGTGACCGGTTCGAGGCCGAGGACCTGCTGCAGAGCGCCCTCTTCTCGACGTACCGGGCGTGGGACCGGATCAGTGACAAGGCGGCGGTCGGCGGCTATCTGCGCCGCACCATGACCAACCTGCACATCAGCGCCTGGCGCAGGCGCAAGCTCAACGAGTACCCGACCGAGGAGCTGCCGGAGACGGCGGGCGACACGGACGCGATGCGCGGCACGGAACTGCGCGCCGTGCTCTGGCAGGCGCTGGCGCGGCTGCCGGAACTCCAGCGCACGATGCTGGTCCTCCGTTACTACGAGGGCCGCACCGACCCGGAGATCGCGGCCATCCTCGACATCAGTGTCGGCACGGTGAAGTCCAGCATCTGGCGGTCGCTCCGCCGGCTGCGTGAGGACGAGGTCCTCAGCTTCGGCCGTGACGAGGAGGAGTCCTTCGGCGAGTTGGTGGCCTGAGGCGAGGGGGGACCCGGGGGGATACGGGGCCGCTGCTTCGGGGGAGGCGGCGGAGTACGGGGGAAGTGCTGCGGGGTCGGACGGGCCGGGGGGGCCTGTCCGACCCCGTTCGCGTGTGCGCGCGGCTTCCCGGTCGCGGGAGGGGCGCCAAGGGCGTGATTCGAAAGTGGCGTCGTCCGCCCGGAGGGCGGGGCCGGGGGCGTTTGGTGCGTGCGATCGCACGGCGGAGGGAAAAGAGCGCAGCGGGCTGCGCCGACGACCGACGACGCGGCGAGCGTGCGTGGCGGACGCCCCCGGCCAGGCGGGGCTTTCGAAACACGCCCTATGCCGTCCCGCGCGCCGCGGGCGCGCGTCGGCAGCGGGCGGGCGCGGCCGCGGCCCCGCGGCGCCGGGCCCCCTGCATTATGGAGCGGTGGCCCCCCCGCCCCCCCGACCCCGCCCCCCAACCC
>NZ_JBSFET010000070.1:0-33041 GCF_053594575.1 Streptomyces sp. NPDC001880 | reverse complement strand
AGTTCGGCCAGTGCCGCCACGGTCGGCTCGGTGAGGAAGTCCCCCAAGGAGACCGCCGCTCCCCATTCGGCGCGAACTCGGGCGAGGACTCGCGCCGCGGCCAGGGAGTGTCCTCCGAGAAGGTCGAAACGATCGGTGCGGCCCACCGTCCGGTCCATGCCGAGCACCTCGCCGACGATCGCCGCGAGTCGTGTCTCCGCTCCCGGCCGGGGGCGCTCGCCCGGTTCCGTCGTGCTGCTGGGAGGGGCCACGGCGGACAGGGCCTTGCGGTCCACCTTGCCGTTGCTGCTCCGCGGCAGCCGGTCCGTCACCAGCACACGGGCCGGCACGAGGTAGTGCGGGAGGCGGGCGCGCAGCAGGCGGAGGAGTTCCCCTTCGGTGGGAGCAGGAGAGCCATTTGAGGCGGTCTCCACATGCGCGTGCAGAGTCCGTGTTCCCCCTTGGTCCACGGGTGCGAGGACAACGGCGTGCCGCACGCCCGGGAGCGTCGCGAGGACCGCCTCGACGTCACCGGGCTCGACGCGGAAGCCGCGCACCTTGACCTGCTCGTCGAGGCGTCCGAGGTAGTGCAGCACACCGTTCGTGCGGCGCATGAGGTCCCCTGTCCGGTACCGTCTGCCGCCGGGCGCGGCGGGATCGGGGACGAAGCTCGCCGCCGTCGCCTCCGGGGATCCCAGGTAGCCGAGGCCGACCAGCGGGCCGGCGACCCACAGCTCGCCGGCGGTGCCGTCCGGCACCGGGCGCTGCTGGGAATCGCGCACCGAGAGCTCGCAGCCGGCGACGGCCGTACCTATGGGTGGCGTGCCCGTTTCGTCACGGCCTATCGGGTGCGTGGCGCAGAAGACGGTGCATTCGGTGGGCCCGTAGAGATTGACGACGGTTTCGACCCCCGGTTGTGCGTAGAGCTGGTCGACAAGAGGGCGGGGCACCGGTTCCGCTCCTGCGTTGACCCGCCGCACGCCCGGCGGCAACGGGCGCTCCAGCAGCATCGCGAGACCGGAGGGAGGGGCGCTGATCATGCTGACCTCGTCCCGCGCGGGGAGGTCGGGGAGCGCCAGGATGTCATCGGCGAGGACGACGCTGCCTCCCGCGCACAACGGGCCGAAGATCTGGTGGATGGAGGCGTCGAAGGAGAGCGACGCGGTCGCCAGACCCACACGCAGGTGCGCGGGTTCGATCGTCTGTGTCATCCATTCCATCAGGGCGAGGACGGAGGAGTGTCCGATGATCACGCCCTTGGGGGTGCCCGTGGAGCCGGAGGTGAACAGAACGTACGCCTCCTCGCGCACGGTTCGCGCCGGGTGCGGTGCGGGGCTGTCGTGAACGCCCTGGTGCGGGGCGTCGTCGACGATGAGGGGGCGTGCACCCGCCGCCGCGACGACGGGCGCCAGTTCGGGGGTGGTGAGGACCTCGCTGATCTCGGCGGAGCGGACCATGTGCGTCAGCCGGGACGGCGGGAGTGCGGGGTCGAGGGCCACGCAGGAGCGGCCGGCCCGCCACACTCCCAGGAAGGCTGCCACCGTGCGCTCGTCGCGACCGAGGCAGATGCCGGTTCTGCCCCACGGAGTGGTCGGGAGGAGCGCGCTGATCCGCGTGGCGAGGGCGAGCAGCTCCCGATAACTCGTTCTGCGCTCGCCCGCGATCACGGCTGTGGCTTCGGGACGGTGGGCGGCCTGGCGGGCCACCAGGTCGTGGACCGTCCGGGGAGGGCAACACTCCTCGGCCTGCGGTTGCTGCGGGAAATCGACCGGCATGGGAATGGCTCCAGATCTTCGAGAGCGCCGTGGGTGGGCGGCGCCCGTGACGCGTGGGGATACGCCCTCATGGGCGCGAGGGCGCCTCGGACGGGCAGAGATGAAGAAAATTGGGGGTGCATGGCACCGAGGTGAGGGCTGACCTTCTGGTCAGTGAGTCTCTTCGCGGGGCTTGCTCGCGACGGTACGGGCGTTGCGTTCCCGCAGCAGGGCCGCGAGCAGGGGCCGCTCGTCCGGCGCGGTGGAGGGGGAGGCAGGCACGGTCCGCCCGGCGCCGAGCTGCTGTTCGGCGCGCGATCGCAGCTCTGTCCGGTCCAGTTTGCCGCTGCCGGTCTGGGGGACTTCATCGAGCATCAGGTAGTGCCCGGGCAGGTACGCGGAGGGCAGAGCGGGGGTGAGGTATGCGCGCAGGACGGCGGAGAGCTCGCGAAGGGAGGTATCGGCCTCGGCCACGCGGATCCACGCCACGAGTTCGGTGTCCTCCCCGAGCCGGACCGCCACCACCACGGCTTCGTCCACCAACGGATGAGAGCGCAGGTGGTGTTCGACTTCCTGCGGTTCGATGCGCTGCCCCCGGATCTTCACCTGGTCGTCGGTCCGTCCCAGATACTCCAGGTTCCCGTCGATCAGGCGTACCCGGTCGCCGGTCCGGTAGAGCCGGTCCACGGAGGACCCCGGTGGTGCGGGCACGAAGGCGCGGGCGGTCCGTGCGGGATCGTTGAGGTAGCCCAGGGCCAGTGGTATGCCCCCGATGCACAACTCCCCTTCGTCGCCGTCGGGAACCGGCTCGCCGTCCTCACCGACCACGAGCAGTACACAGTTGTCGATCGGCCGGCCGATGAGGACACGGTCGATTTCCCGCGCCGAGGCCGGGCTGGTCCAGTGGCTGACGTCGATGGCGGCCTCGGTGGGGCCGTAGAGGTTGTGCAGGGCGGCGGGAATGGTGTCCACGCACACACGCGCCACTTCGACCGGCATCGGTTCACCGCTGCAGAAGACGTGCCGGAGGGAGGTACACCGTGCCGAATCACGGTGGCGGAGGAACTCGCGGAGCATGGTGGGGACGAAATGGCAGTGGGTGATGCCCTGTTCGCGGATGGCACGCGCCACGAGTCCGGGATCGCGATGCTCCTCGGGTGGCAGCAGGACGCAGGTGCCGCCGGAGATGAGGGGGAGCCACAGTTCCCAACCCGAAACGTCGAAGGTGACGGGTGTCTTCTGCAGGACGCGGTCGTCCGGGCCGACCCCGTAGGTGTCGCGCATCCACACCAGCCGGTTGGCGAGAGCGGTGCTCGGCAGCACGACTCCCTTGGGAGTGCCGGTAGATCCCGACGTGAACAGCACATAGACGGGCTGCGCGTCGGAGACCGGGTGTAAGGAGTCCCATTCCGTTTCCCCGGCTGCCGGGCCCTCGAAGTGGGCGGGCAGTGTGAGCGTGCGCAGCCCCTGCGCAGCCAGCCGGCCCTGTGTTGCGTCAGCGACGAGGGCCAGAGTGCTGCCCGATACATCGAGTACGCGGCGCAGCCGCTCCGGGGGGTCGTCCGCTTCCAAGGGGAGGTAGGAATGCCCTGCCTTCAAGATGCCGAGCAGAGCCACGGGCAACCGGATACTTCGCGGAACGGCCACCGCCACCGGAAGTCCTGGCGGTGTCTCGGCTCGCAGCGTACGGGCTAACTCGTCGGACCAGGCTTCGAGTTGCGCGTAAGTCAGCCTCTCGTCGCCGCACTCGACGGCGACGGCCGCGGGCTTCGTCCGGGACGCTTCCCTGATCAGCCCCGGGAGTCCTGCGGGGAAGGAGCAGACCGTCCGCCGGCCGGATAACTCGGCTATGGACAGGTCTTGTTGGGGGCGCACATCCGCTCCACTCATTTTTGCGACTGTTTCAGTGTGAACCTATAGAGGTCATGAAGCACAAAACAAGAGTATTTGATGACATGTTGACGTGCCCTTCTCGTCCAGGGCGGAAGCGGAATACGTATACGTAGATGAGCGCGGGTCTCCCCGGCACGGGCGGGCGCGCTACCTTACAGGCCGCCGTCCCGGTCCGCCCTGCTTGGGTTGCCGTCATGGCCGTGACGGCCCTGGGACATTCCCCGAGAGTGCAATGGGCACAGGTCATACAGACCATGGTTCCGGCGGAGAACACCCGCAGGGCCACCGAGCAAGGCAAGGAGTGCTCGTGCGTACCAACCGCAAGACCGCCTTCATCCTCACCGCGATGCTGCTGGCCACCGCGGCCCCCGCAGTAGCGCTGGCTTCCCCTGCGTCGGAAAGCGGCGCCGCCCCCTCCGCATGCCGTCCGGCCAACCACACCGCGAAGATCACAGATGCGCCTGCCAGTGCGGGGCACCACCACTACCGCGTCACCCTGACCGCGCCGCGCGGGTACGACCCCTGCGAACTGGCCGGTTCGCCGACCGACGTACGGTTCTCCGACCACGGCTCGCAGACCCGGATCACCGCCGGCCGCTACGGCGACCAGCGCACCGCGGTGACCTTCGGCCCCGGCCACCCGGTCCACTTCGACATCCAGGTCCCCAACGAAGCCCGCCAAGTCCCCGCGGACGAGGCGTCCTTCACGCTCCAGGCCCCGGACGGGCAGATTCCCGGCACATCCTTCGCTCAGGGCAGGCTGAAGGTCGCCACCGGCACCCTCATCGGCCCACTGCGGCAAGGAACCTGACCGCCCCTCCGCAAATCCTGAACGGCACACCACAGCAGGATGGCGGCTGCGGTGCGCCGGCCCTCCTTCCACAGCCGACCTGCATGCCGATACCGGAGTGCCTGATGCCCCGGTTCGCCGCCACCACACCATCGGCCGGCCGGACATGGCCGGCCCCGCGCTGGGGCCCTCCCCGAGGACGGTTCGTCGGCACACCCCGGCTCGCAGACCCCAGCCGCTCCCCGCCCCTGAACGCCTTCCCCCACTCCCCCACGACTCAAGCACGACGCGCTCGGGACCACTGTGGTGTCCAGGTCCCGCTCTCGGGGCGGCCCGGGTAGGCGGAGGTGAGGTGGTTACGCAGTGCGGTGAGGGCGGGGTGCGGGTTGTCGATCCGCCAGATCAGTGAGTGGGGGTAGACCGGGGTCGGGTCGTGCAGGGGGATGCGCCGCAGGTCGTGGCCGGCAGGCCAGACCAGTGGGGTCTGCTCACTGATGAATGTCGCCAGCGTCGCGGAGTTCGCGATCGTGTCGAGGAGGGACTCGATGCCGAAGTTGGGGCCGACCGAGTCGATAGTGAGACCGAACGTGGCGGCGAGTTCGTCGTAGTAGGCGGCCCACTCGGTGCCAGGCATGTTGCCGGGCATCCAGATGCGGCGCCCGGCGAGCTGGGTGAGAGCGATCGCGCGGGCGGCGGCGAACTCGTGAGCCGGTCCGGTGAACAGGTGCAGCGGTTCGTCGAAGACCGGAGTGGCCTCGACACCGTCGGGGAGCTGCCGGCCTGGCATGGTCACGGCGCGGAAGGTCGCGTCGATCATGCCGGACCGGACTGCGGCGATGGCCGTGTCGGAGTCGAACAGGGTCACGACATCAAGATCCGTCTCGGGATACGCACGGTGGAAGTCGCGCAGCAGCCCCGCCAGTGAGAGCCGGCGGCCGATCACGTCGACGCGCAATGCCCGGCGCCCCGGCCGCACGGAAGCCGCTGCCCTTTCCTCGGCTTGGAGGAGGGCCCGGGCGTAAGGCAGGAACGCCTGCCCATCGATGGTGAGCCGGGCTCCGCGCGCCGTACGGCTGAACAGCTGCACACCGAGGTCCTTCTCCAGCACGGCGATGCGCTTGGAGACGGCCTGTGGGCTGATCGACAAGTTGGCGGCGGCTTCTTGGAATTGTCCCGCGTCCACGGAGATGACGAAGGTTCGCACGGCGGTGAGGTCCATGCCGACCATCCTATTCAGACAACCAATAGTTGAGTCTGATCAGAGAAACGGTTGTTTGATTCAGGTGTGCCAAGCTCGCTTTGATGTCTCTGGTCAACCTGTGGTTTTGCAAGCAGCACGGCAGGAGGAGTGCTGCTGGCGGCCAGGTGACTGCCGGGCCCGCACTTCAATGGCTCGGGCTGATCGCGTTCACCGGCGGTGCGACCCATTTGCCGTCCCGTCGGCATGACCACACCGCGACAGGTCGGGCCGTCCCTCCATCTGCCGATGGCGGTGCGGTCGGCCACCAGTAAGGCCACCATCGCGATTTGGGCCGCGATGGGGCTTCCTGCTCACCCCGGAGGCGACCCGCACGTGCCGGATTCTTTCGTTCACCTGCACAATCACACCGAGTATTCGATGCTGGACGGCGCGCAGAAGCTCAAGCCCATGTTCGACGAGGTGGCTCGGCAGGGGATGCCTGCGATCGCCATGAGCGATCACGGCAACATGTTCGGCGCCTACGAGTTCGCGCAGGTCGCGAAGGACTTCGAGGGGATCAGGCCGATCATCGGCATCGAGGCGTACGTGGCGCCTTCCTCTCGGTTCGTCCGGAAGCAGGAGTTCTGGGGGCCGGGAGGCCGTCGCGCCACGAGCGAGGACGGTGAGGGGGCGAAGGATGTTTCCGGTGGCGGCCGCTTCACTCACATGACCATGTGGGCACGGAACAGCCAGGGCCTGCGGAACCTGTTCTGGCTCAGCACTCAGGCCAGCTATGAGGGCCAGTTCCCTGCCGGAAAGCCGCGCATGGACCGCGAGCTGATCGCTGAACGGCCGGACGACATCATCGCCACCACCGGCTGCCCCTCCGGCGAGATCCAGACCCGCCTGCGGCTGAACCAGTACGACGAGGCGAAGGCTGCCGCCGCAGCCTGCCAGGAGATCTTCGGCCGCGAGAACTACTTCCTGGAGCTGATGGACCACGGCCTGGACATCGAGCGTGAGGTCCGTGAGGGCCTGCTGCGTCTGGCCAGGGAACTGAGCATCCCCCTCCTGGCCACCAACGACGCGCACTACGTCACCGAGGACCAAGCCGATGCGCACGACAGCCTGCTGTGCATCGGTGTCGGCAAGAACAAGGAAGACCCTGGCCGCTTCCGGTTCAACGGCTCCGGCTACTACCTCAAAACAGCCGCCGAGATGCGCAGCCTCTTCTCGGAACTGCCGGAAGCCTGCGACAATACACTGCTGATCGCCGAGCGCATCGAGTCGTACGACGAGGTTTTCGACTACGTCGACGAGATGCCGCAGTTCCCTGACGTGCCCGAAGGCGAAACGCAGGAGTCGTGGCTGCGCAAGGAAGTCCTCAAGGGTCTGGTGATGCGCTACGGCGCACCGGTCCCCCAACACATCCTGGATCGCTTCGAGACCGAGATGACGGTCATCGGCCCCATGGGCTTCAGCTCCTACTTTCTCGTCGTGGCGGACATCTGCCGCCACGCCCGGGAGAACAAGATTCCGCTCGGCCCGGGACGGGGTTCGGCGACCGGCTCCGTCGTCGCCTACGCCACCCGCATCACCGAGCTGTGCCCCCTGGAACACGGTCTTCTCTTCGAACGGTTCCTGAACCCCGAACGCATCAATCCGCCGGATGTCGACCTCGACTTCGACGACCGCCGGCGCGACCAGATGGTCCGCTACGTGACCGAGAAGTACGGCGACGAGTACACCGCCATGGTGAACACGTTCGGCAAGATCAAGGCGAAGAACGCGATCAAGGACTCCTCGCGCATCCTCGGCTACCCCTACGCCCACGGCGAGCGGATCACCAAGGCGCTCCCGCCGGACCAGAACGGCAAGTCCGCCCCGTTGGCTGCCATCTTCGACTCTTCACACGAGCGGTACGGCGAGGCCGGCGAGATCCGGCGGATGTATGACAATGAGCAGGATGTGAAGCGGGTGATCGACACCGCCCGGGGGGTGGAGGGCCTCACCCGCGGCACCGGTGTGCACGCCGCGGCGGTGATCCTGTCCAAAACCAAGCTCACCGACCGCATCCCGCTGCACATGCGTGCCTCGGACGGCGTGAAGATCACCGGCTTCGACTACCCGTCCTGCGAAGCCATGGGCCTGATCAAGATGGACTTCCTGGGGCTGCGGAACCTGGGGGTCATCGACCAGGCCATCGAGAACATCCGCGAGAACCGGGGCATCAGCCTGGCCACCGTGGATCCTCTGGACGACGACCCGTCCACCAGCGTGATCCCTCTGAACGACGCCAAGACGTACCGGCTGCTGGCCGAGGGCAACACGTTCGGCGTCTTCCAGCTCGACGGCGGCGGCATGCGCGTACTGCTGAAGCAGATGGAACCCACCCGGTTCGAGGACATCGCCGCGGTGAACGCCCTCTACCGGCCCGGACCCATGGCGGCCAACGCGCACACCAACTACGCACACCGCAAGACCGGCCGTCAGGAGATCGCCCCGATCCACCCCGAGCTGCGAGACGCATTGGAGCCGATCCTCGGCAACACCTTCCACCTGCTCGTCTACCAGGAACAGATCATGGCCATCGCCCGGGAACTGGCCGGGTACACCCTCGGCGGCGCCGACCTGCTGCGCCGTGCGATGGGCAAGAAGAAACCGGAGGTGCTGGCCGCGGAGTGGGACAAGTTCCACGACGGCATGCGCGGCAACGGGTACAGCGAGGAAGCCGTCAAGGCCCTGTGGGACGTCATGCTCCCGTTCTCCGGCTACGCATTCAACAAGTCGCACACCGCCGGCTACGGCCTCGTCTCCTACTGGACCGCCTACCTCAAAGCCAACTATCCGGCCGAGTACATGGCCGCCTTGCTCACCTCGGTCGGCGACGACAAGGACAAGGCCGCGATCTACCTCGCCGACGCCCGCAAGAACGGCGTCCGGGTCCTCCAGCCCGACCTGAACGAGTCCGTCGCCGAGTTCACCGCCGTCGGCGACGACGTGCGGTTCGGGCTGCGGTCCGTACGCAACGTCGGCGACAACGTCATCGACGCCATCGTCGACGCCCGTCGCCGGAAAGGGAAATTCACTTCCTTCTCCGACTTCCTCGGCAAGGCCGACCTGCCGGCACTGAACAAAAGAGCTGTGGAGTCCCTGATCAAGGCCGGCACCTTCGACTCCCTGGAGCATTCCCGCAAGGGCCTCACCGCCATCCACGAGGACGCCATCGACGCAATCATCCCCGTGAAGAAGGCGGCAAGCTTCGGACAGGACGATCTCTTCGCCGACCTGGGCGGCGCAGGATGCGACGAACTGGCCTTCGGCCTCGACTTCCCCATCGACGGATCGGAGTGGCCCCGCAGACAGCTGCTGGCAACCGAACGCGAAATGCTCGGCCTCTACGTCTCCGCCCACCCCCTGGACGGCGCCGAGCACATCCTCTCCGGCGCACGGGACTGCTCCATCGCCGAACTGCTCGCCTCCGGCCGCACCACCGGGGACGTACAACTCTCCGGGCTGATCATCGGCATCCAGCTCAAGACGACCAAACAGGGCAACGCCTGGGCCATCGTGCACCTCGCGGACCGCGATGCCGGCATCGAGGTCCTCTTCTTCCCCGCTGCCTACCGGCTCGTGCAGCACGCACTGGCCGAGGACAACGTCATTTCCGTCAAGGGCAGGATCGAAGACCGGGACGGAACCGTGAACGTCTTCGGCAGAGAACTTGCGGTACTGGACGTGTCCTACGCCGAGCACGGCGGGAAACCCCCCGTGAAGCTTGCCCTCCCCGCCCACCGGATCACCGCACAGTCCGTCAGAGAACTGAAGCGCATCCTTACGGACCACCCAGGCGACAGCCCAGTCCACCTCAGCGTCCGCAGCGCACGCAAGACGACCGTGTACGCCCTGCAAGCCAAAGTGGACGCCACCACCATCGCCTCCGACGTGAAGGGCACGTTCGGAGCCGACGCGTGGGCAGGCTTGGCATGATGCCGAGGAGAGGGTCGGCGCGGATTCGGCCGGGTCCTCGGGCGGACGGAGAACGCGAGACGGAACTTGTCCCGCCTGTGGCCGTCACACCTGGGAGGTACCGTCAATTCATGCTGGTGGTAACGCAGTTGAGTAATCACCTTCGGGTCCGCGCGCCCACGTACGTCGGGCTCGCAGCCGTCATCGGCACGGTCATGGCCGGGCATCTCCAGGCACAGGGCGTTCTGGAGACGGGAGAGAGACAGGCGGCAAGCGTCCTGGAAGCGACGAGGAACGAGGTGGACGGCCGACAGGGCCGGGACCGGGCGCGTGAGCAGGTGACCCGATACGGCGAGCTGATCCAGTCCTCCACCCGCATGCGCCTCCTGATGCAGCGCTTCGAAAGGCTGGACGCGAAGTCCCGACGTGATCCGGCGATCGTCGGGGAACTCACGGCGGGCACCGACGACCTGGCGGCGAGGGCGAATTCGGCGGCGGTGATCCTGCAGAGCCATGAAAGCGAGGCGGTGCGGGAGAACTCCCACGGCATCGCCTTCACGATGCCCTATGCCGCACAGTGCCTGGAGACAGGTCTGCCGGGCAACGTGAACGGCTACCGGGTGGACTATCCGGGCCGGGGGCTCACTGGCTGCGGGGACCTGCGGGAGTGGCTGGAGGTCCACGAGGGCAATCTGGCGAAGGCGTCGCCCACTTTCTCGTAGCGTCGTAGCCCGACGGCCACGGCACCCAGGCCCCACGGTTTGGACGCCGAAACCGACTAACCCTCAGGGCTTCTGGCGCATCACGCTAGGAGCGGGTGGCGGTCGCGCAGTTGTTGCCGGTGGCCGTCGTGCCGTTGCTCGTGTCGATCGGCATGCTGCGATCGTACGGATCGACCTGGCGGGACCCGCCGGCGGGCCGCTCGTCAGCCGTTCCGAAGGGTGGCACGAAGTAGCCAGTCGGGGCGGAGCAGCCGCCGTTGGTCATGTCGAGCGCGTACGAGACGAGGGACATCGTGCCTGGTTCGGTGATGACCTCGGCCGGGTCGTCCCAGCTCATCACCACCTGGCGTCGCACGATCGTACGGACGACCTCGGCGTCCCGCCCGCCGTCGCCTGCCGGGTGACCGGATAAACGAAGGTGACGTCCGCCGTCACCTCGACCGCTCCCCGTTTCCCTTCTTGGTAGGTGAGGCGGCCGCGTGTCTTGACCACGTCACCGACCAGCCGGGACTGCTCCGGCCGGAAGCGGCACGCGCTGCCCGTCGACACGGGCGTGAGGGTGACACTCCCGGCAATACCGCCGAGCCGTCCCACCAACCCCCACACCAAAGATCATCCAGGTGTGCACACCTCACGGCCAGGGATCATAAGCACCTACTTGGACTCCGCCGTAGTGTGCAGGAACGCCGTTTACGTGTCTCGGACTTGCGCTTGCATGCGGTCGAAGGGCCCGCAGGCGGCCGACGGCGTCGTCTGCACCGATGGAGCCCTTGGATGGGTAATCGCTCTCCCTGGGCGAAGGGCCCTGCTTGTCGCCGACAGCTACGATCTGCCGGGGCCTCCCCCGGAGCTGTGCGACGTCGGAAGCTCGACCCGCAGGGTGAGCCCGCCGGTGGGATTCGCGGTCGCGGTGACCGTACCGCGGTGGGAGGTGGCGATCGAGCGGACGATTGCCAGGCCCAGACCGTGGCCCGAGCGGTCGCTGCCGACCCGGGAATGTGCCCGGTAGAAGGGCTCGAAGAGACGGTCCACCACCGCGTCGTCGACGTGCGGGCCGGTGTTGTCCACTTCCACCACTGCCGACGCCTCGTCCTGGGTGACGGCGAGGTGGACCAAGCCCGCTTCTTTGACGTTGTGGGTGAGGGCGTTGTCGAGGAGGTTGAGAATCAGTTGCCGCAGGAGGACGGCGTTGCCCATGACCTCGCAGTCGGGTTCGGTGTCAACGGTGAGGCGGACTCCGTTCGCCGCCGCTTGTTCAGCGCGAGCGACGACGGCCCGTTCTGCGAGGCCTGCGAGGTCCACCGGGTCGGGGTCGAAGGGGGCGTGGTCCGCGGCGGCAAGATCGAGCAGGGCCCGTACGACGCTGATGTTGCGCTCATTGGTCTCCTGGAGCAGCGGGGTGAGTTCAGCGAGTTCCTCGCTGGTCGGGGCGTCGGCGGCTACTTGGAGTGCGGCCCGGGTGGTGGCCAGGGGGGTGAGCAGTTCGTGGGAGGCGTTGGCGGCGAACCGCTGGTGTGCGGTGAAAGACTGCTCCAGGCGGCCCAGCATGGTGTCGAAGGTGTCGGCCAGCTGCTTGAGCTCGTCTTCCGGGCCTTGGGCGTGGATACGTTCCGTCAGGTTGCCCTCCGCCGCCCTGGCCGCGGCTTCGCTGATGGTGTGCAGGGGGGCGAGCAGCCGTTTGGACAGCAGCCAGCCGGTGCCGAGGCCGAGAGTCATGACCAGGAGCACCCCGCCGGCGGACACCAGCAGGACCGTGTTCCAGACGTCTTCCTTGCTGGAGATGCTGCCCAGGTGATCGATCCTCTGGCCCTGGACCGGGGTGGGGCCGGCCGGGGGGCGGGGCTCCGCGGTCGGGGCGGCGGACGCGGGCCGGAAGGGTGCGTCCGGGGCGACGACGGTCCTGCTGAAGTCGTACGTGGGCAGGAAGCGCATTCCGACGTAGATGATCGCGACCATCAGCGCGGCACACACCCCGAGGGCGGTGGCGAAGCCGAGAAAGAGCCGACCGTGGATGCTCAGTGTCCGCTGCCTCGGCGCGTGCCTGCGCGGTCTGTCTCCGGGCCGTCTCATGCGGTACCCATGTAGTAGCCCGCGCCGATCGTGGTGTGTATCAGCCGGGGTTCGCCGAGTTTCTTGCGCAGGGTGTGCACCACTAGGCGGACCGCGTTGGTGAAGGGGTCGGTGTTCACATCCCAGGCTTTGTCGAGGAGATACTCGGCGCTCAGAACACCGCCGTCGGCGCGCATCAGCAGCTCCAGGACGGCGAGTTCCTTCGGGGTGAGGCGGATCTCGGTGCCCGCGCGGGTGACCCGGCGGCGGTGGGTGTCCAGCTGCACATCGGCGAAGGTGAGGACTGGGGAATGGGCCATGGGACTACGGCGGTACAGCGCCCGCAGCCGGGCGACCAGTTCGGGAAAATCGAAGGGTTTTGCCAGGTAGTCGTCGGCGCCGAGGCCGAGGCCCTCGACCTTGTCGCCGAGACGTGAGGCGGCAGTCAGCATGAGGATGCGGCACTCCAGGCGCATGGCGACGATCCGTCGGCACACCTCGTCGCCATGGACCTCGGGCAGGTCCCGGTCGAGGACCACCGCGTCGTAGTCGTAGACGGTGAGCCGCTCCAGGGCGGCCGCTCCGTCGTGCACCACATCGACCGCGATTGCTTCCCTGCGCAGCCCGATCTCAAGGACCCGCGCCATGTACTGCTCGTCCTCGACCACCAGCACCCGCACGCGCAACAACCTTTGCTTTTCATTGATTCGACGATCCATTCCCGGTAGGCAGCCGCCCATATCGGATGCCTGCCGAGTCCGTCATACCAAACGGCGCCTTTGATCCATGTATGAGACGCCTGATGCGACAGCCCGCGCGCAAACATCCCTCAAAACTCCGTCCTCCTAGCGTGAGGGCCATGAATCTGTTCAAGCGAGCCTGGTGGCGCCTTCGGGGCCATCTGGGCAAGACAGTGATGCTCATCGGTCTGTTCTTCGTCATCTGCACCCTGGTCCTGTCCGGGTTCCTGATCCAGTCCGCCGCGGCCCGCGCCGCGGAGTCGGCCAAGAGCAGCGTGGGCGTGGTGGCCACCATGCAGCTGGATCTGAACGCCTACCTGGCCGCGGGCAAGGGCTCGGGGGGCGACGACGGCCAACCCGGGATGATCGGGGCCGATGCCGATCTGCGCCGCGGTCTCGTGGACAAGATCTGCGAGTCGTCGGTCCTGGCCGGGTGCAACTACACCAAGGACGGCGTTGCGGCCCCCACGGACCAGGTCGAGCTCCATCAGCCGGTTCCGCCACCGCCCGGCCAGGACACCACTGCCGCGGACTTCTTCAAGGCGGACGGTGTCCGCCATCTGAACTCGGTCAAGGACTTCCGCAACGGCGACTCGAAGATCGTATCCGGCTCCGGGATCACGCCGGACAGCAAGAGCGACATGGTCGTCATCGAGGAGCGGGTGGCCAAGGACAACCACCTCGAGGTCGGCGACAAGATCAAGCTCAACGCCAACATCCAGCACCCCGACGGCAGGCTGGGCACCAAGGAAACCGACTTCGTCGTCGTCGGCATCTACAAGAACAGCACTGCCGACCCCGGCACATACGTACCGCCGATGCAGGCGCCCTCGAACCAGATCTACGTCACTCCGGACGGCGCGACCCGCCTTGACGGCAAGGAACTGAGCGCTGACGGCGGGACCGTCCAGTCGGCCACCTTCACCTTGCGCAACCCCGATGATCTGGGCCGGCTCAAGAAGGACGCCGAGTCGGCCGGTGCCGACCTCGAGATCTTCCCGTTGAGCGTCAACGACAGGCAGTACAAGACCCTGGTCGGCCCGATCAACAAGACGGCGGACTTCGCCTCCCTCACGGTGTGGCTGGTCGCGGTCGCGGGCACCGTCATTCTCGCCCTGATCATCGCCTCGAACATGCGCGAACGCCGCAAGGAGATGGGCATTCTGCTCTCCCTCGGCGAGAAGAAGCGCAAGCTGCTCGGCCAGCACCTGGTGGAGGTGGTCGCCTGCGCGTTCCTGGCGATCGGCTTCGCCGCTGCCGGCAGTCAGTTCATCGCCCAGGGCGTCGGCGACCAGCTGCTCTCCGGCCAGGTCTCCTCCGCCAGGGCCTCCGTCGCCGACCAGGGCCCTGGGCAGGACCTCACCGACCCCACTGGCGGTGCCAACAAGGAGGACACCCCGGAGGTCGAGCCCATCGACACCATCAACATCGAGCTCGGCGCGGGCGACATCGGCGCTGTCGGCGCCACCGGCCTCGGTATCGCAGCCCTGGCCACGATCGTCCCCGGCATCCGGGTCCTGCGCCTCAACCCGCGCGACATCCTCACGAAGGGCGACTGACATGACCACCCCGATCCTGCAGCTCACCGGCCTGAGCCGCACCTACCAGTCCGGCAACAGCCGCCGCACCGTCCTCAAAGACGTCAACTACTCCTTCGAGCAGGGCCGGATGTACTCCGTCATCGGCCCCTCCGGTAGCGGCAAGACCACGCTCCTCTCACTCGCCAGTGGACTCGACTCGCCCACCAGGGGCAACGTCCGATTCAAAGGCGCGGACATCGCCGAGATCGGGCTGGGCCGATACCGCAACCGCCATGTGGCCACGGTCTTCCAGTCACTGAACCTGCTCACCTACATGACGGCCGTCCAGAACATCACCTCCGCCATGGAGATCACCGGCGTGAAGGGCGTCAACAAGAGGAAACGCGCCGCCGAACTCCTCGGCCTGCTCGGCGTGGAGGAATCCGACCAGCACCGCCGCACGCTGGAGATCTCCGGCGGCCAGCAGCAACGCGTCGCCATCGCCCGCGCCCTCGCCTGCGAAGTGGACATTCTCTTCGCCGACGAACCCACTGGCAGCCTCGACCAGGTCACCGCCGACGGGATCATCGAAGTGTTCCGGAAACTGGCGCACGACGACGGCAAGAGCGTGATCCTGGTTACCCATTCGCGGGAGGTGGCCGACGCCTCCGACGAGGTGATCCACCTCAAACGCGGCAAGCTCATGACCGTATGAGCCGGCCAGGGTGAAACGTCACGACGAGGCCCCTCCCTGCTCCCCGGGCGAGCGATGATCGGAACCCAGCTCCATCGCGACCGGTGCCACGAGACCGCATCCCGGGCGAGAGCCCGTCATGCGGCCTTGTTCATCCGGGGGTCGGTGAGGTCTTGGAAGCCCTTCATCGCATCTCCATGCTCGATCGGTCGGCGGCATCGGCCGGGGTTCGGGGGCGGGGCACGGCAGCGGACGGCCCCAGGTCGAGGCGCTTGCTCATGTCCAGGCGGAAGGTGCCGTACGGGTTGACGCCGGGCCAGAACAACGCGGTCAGGCCGCGCCGGTCCGCGTCGCTCAGCTTCTTCGCCCAGGCCGTTCGCGAGGACCTGCTGCAGCGGCCAGCCATGCACCCCGCTGGACGCCGCTCCGGTTGATAGGGATATCGGCTTCTTAGCCTGATCACCTGAAGCCGAACTTCGCCCTGGAGTGTCAATGCCGAAGATGCTATCGAACAATTAATTTGAGCCTTCGGGGAAGAAGACCGGAGGACACCAATGGATCAGAATATCGTGCGAGTGAAGATCCATCTGCCATCGGCGTCGCCCGCGTCGGTAACAGTTTCATGGGGTTCTTCGTCGGCCCGGAGTCAGCCGACCGGAAACCCGAACAGCCCGGGTTCTACAAGGACGAAGCCGGGGCTATCAAGAGACAGGCGGCGTGTTTTCGGCTGTACGGCTACAACGCGGCCGGACAGGTCGTGCGGGAGCTCAAGCTGAATGAGGGGGGCGTGTCCGAGGTCGAGTGGACAGTTCACCTCGCCAACAAGAAAGCCGCGTGGTACCAGTTCCACGTTCCGCTCGACATCGACGAGGGCAAGAAACTGGCGCCCGAACTGTACGGCCGACGCAATTCCGGCGTCGTAGGAGCCGATCGGAAGAAGCTGGTCAACGATCCCGGAAGCCGGACCGTCCTCGGGTCCAGGGCCGAAACCAAGAAGTTCGACTCCGGGAAGATCATGGACAAGAAGGTCTACCTCGGCGAGATCTCCGCCCAGCCGGACGGGCGCCTGCTGGTACTCGGCGGCATGGGCACATCCAAGTCCTATGCAAATCAGGAGGCGACCGTTGTCGCCAACAACGACACGTGGTACGACGACACCTCTGACGGCCCGGTGACAGCGAAAGTCACTCTTAACGGCAACACGCTCACAGCGACGCCGGCTTGGGTCGTGGTCGACCCTCCGGACTACGCGCCGAGCCACGTACGTCTGCGGGCCGAGCCCCACGGTTTCACCCCGTCGGCCGTGCCCCGCAGGGCGCCCGCGCACAGCACACACCTGGACCGGGTGCATGGGGACGGCTGGATCGCGGCCGGGGACGCGGCGGTCGCCTTCGACCCACTCTCCTCGCAGGGCATCCTCACCGCCCTCTACACCGGGAGAGCGCCGGCCAGCCGTGGACGCCCGGCTGCGCGGGGAGGCGACAGCCCTGGGCGACTACGAGGACAGAGTGCGCGAGACGCGCGCCGCATACCTCCGCGGTCACCGGACCATCCACGCCCAGGAATCCCGCTGGGTCCACTGCGCCTTCTGGGCCCGTCGGCTGACAGACCTGGATGCGGAACACACTGTCGGCACGGCGCGTCAGTGACCGGCGAACCCACGGACCACACAACCGGCTGAGGAAGACGGAAAGCTCCGCCTGAACTCCTCGCACCGTCTCCGCCACACCGGTGAAGTCCCGCAGCGCAACGATGAAGAACGGGAGTAGCACATGAACACCGAACAGAACCTCGAACACGACGCAGAAGAGCTGCACGGCATCCACCGTTTTCTACTGATTGGCAAGAAGACAATCTTTGCCTACCATCTGGCGCTGTATCGCCAACCTCCGCACGCCTATCAGATGATCGCGAAAATCAGCCTTGAGGCAGAGGTGCGCGAGGCGTATCTGCAGGACGCAGCGGCGACCCAGGACAGAAATGTTTTCTACTCCCAGTTCTGCCCCGATCACTTCCCGCTCAAGGGCATCCCCGACGGTACGGTGCCATCCTTCAAGGTCCAGCTGGAGCGTGTCGTCGTCCGTCCCGACGGGAGCCGGGAGTTCCAGAAAATGCTGGACGGCAGGCAGACCACCGCGGCTTGCACGCCCCAGGACGTGCGGTTCTTCCAGGAACTCGGCCAACTCGAGTATCCCGAATATCTCACGTACCTGCTCTTCGGGAAGGGAGACGAGGTACATCTCGCACACCAGCTCGCCAAGCATCCCAACTGGGACGAGGTCATCACCGCCAAAGAGCCGCAGGGCATCGATCAGACGACCATGGACAAGGTTCCGGAAGTCACCATCCCGTCCATCCGGGACGCACACGGAGTGCTGGTCACCAGCCCGCTGACAGCTGGTCAACGGTACGAGGGAATGCTCAACGAGATCGGCGCGACGGTCAGCTTCAAGGCCGGGAAGCAAGGCTGGTGGAACCACACAACTCTCAACACCTGACATCGATCGCCGATGAGGACCCGCCAGCGGTATGCCATCAGACGGTGATGGAGGCCGAGGAAGGTTCACTCACCTGCCCCACGCTGCAACAGCGGACTGTCAGAAGGCGTTCGTACCTCATCTCATTTGGCTCGGCAGGGTGTCGGGGGTGGCGGGACCGTTGAGCGGCTCATGCCGGATGAGTTGTGGGAGTTGTTCCAGCGGGTGGTGCCGGAGACGCCCTCGCGGCCTCAGGGTGGTGGTCGACGTCGGCACACCGATCACCACCCTGACGTCTCAACAGAATTCCCGGCTCAGAAGACTGGAAACAGTGTCCTGATCGGAGCCCCTGAACATCGGGAGCTTCGCTATGATCGACAAGAACTTGACAAGCTCGGTGATCTCTGGTCATCGGGAACTTGCCACTAGCCGAGGAGGCGGAGCGTTGGATCCCCGCAGGGCCGCGGTCGGCTCGCTGACCTTCCTGGTCCGCAGGGCCTGGCTGAACATGAGGTCGGCGATCGCCGGGGAACTCACGGCGTTCGGGCTGTCGACCTCGCAGTACGCCACCCTTCTGATGACCGAGGCGAGGCCCGGGATGTCGGCGTCGGACATCGCGCGAGAGGTGGCGAGCTCCCGGCAGGCCGCCAACGAGATGCTCGTCGGGCTCGAACAGGAGGGGCTGATCGAGCGGCAGCCGAATCCGTCCGACCGGCGCAGCCATCAGATCTTCGTCACCGAGTCCGGGCGAGCACGACTGACTGATGCCCGCAAGGCCGTCGACCGCTGCGAAGCCGAACTGGAAGCCTCGTTCACGCCAGAGCAGCGCGTCGCGATCCGCGAATGGCTTGAAGGGATCTCCGGAACCCGTCACTGAAACCAACCCGCCTGAACATATGCAGGATTTTCACCAAGACCACTTGAGCTGAATAATCTCGCTTGAGCGACGTGATACGGCCGGTCTCCGAGGTGCCGTAGGCCCGTACCAGGATGAGGCCGAGGATGCGGACGGCCTGTTCGATCCTGGCGGGCGCCGCCGCACTGCCGCTGCAGATCAGCCGATTCAGCGAGGACAGGCCGGCGGATTCCAGGTCGTGCGCCCCGAGTTCCTCCAAGTGGTCGAGCAGCCGGAACAGTTGGACCGTCGCCATGAAGGTCCACGAGATCGCCGACTCCTCGACTGTCTTGATGAACTCCCCCGCGTCGAAGTGCTCGTGGAGGTGGACCTCTCCGCCCAGGGCCAGGGCCGCGTCGGCCATGGTGCCGACGGTGTGGCTCAGCGGAGTCGTCACCAGCAGCTTCACGTCCTCAGCCGTGCGATCGGCCGCCGCCATACCACGGACCGCTCCGTTCCAGACCCGGGCGGAGAGCCGGATGCCCTTGGGCCGCCCGGTGCCCCCGCTGGTGAACCCGATCACTGCCACAGCGCCCGGATCCCACGGCACGGCCCGCGGGGTGTCGCCTCGACCCGCCGCGCCGTAGCCGGTGCCGCCGATCCGGGTCACTCGAAGTCCGTCGGTGGCCTCGGAGAGTTCGAGTGCGCGCTGCGCGTTCTCGGCATCCGCGTACACCGTCGCGGCCGCGGTGTCGCGCAGGATCTGGATCTGGTGGTCGAGCGGGAGGATCGTCGAAATGGTCCCCGGATTGGTGGACCGCAGGTAACAGACGGTGCCACCGAGCAAGTGCGCGGCGTACCGCGCTGTGAGCATCTCGGGACTGTTGGAGCGACCAGAATCGCTACGACATCTTCTTTACCCACGCCGCGGTCGCGCAGCGCGTAAAACATCTCGGCGGTGGACCCGATCAGCTCACTGCCGGAAAACACTCGGCCGCGCCAGAAAGGGGCAGGCCGATCCGGTGCCGCCGCAAAAACAGAGAGAATAAGAGAATATCTGAAACATAGCTTCCGCTTTCGCGCCACCATTGATCCTGTGGGGTCATGCCCTCTGCCTCTCGGTATATACCCCGATGGATTGCGATCTGCTGCCCGGGGGCGTTCCGATCCTGCCGGTTCACCGGATGCGCAGGAAAGAACATTCGACCGGCTGGGCCGGCGCATCGAAATGACCGCCCGACCGGTGCAGCCGCCCGGGACCCCCGACCGGAACAGGGCGCCGCCGTCGGTCCGGTGCATGCGCAACGAACCCCTAGATTGACAGGTTTCTTGACGAACACGCACAATCAGTTCGTCAGGTTCCTGTCGATCTCGTTGAAGGTCTCCCATGACGACGTCTCCGACTCTGCCGAAGTCCCGGCAGCAGTTAATCCTCGCCGTGCTCCTGCTGTCCTCGCTGCTGATCTGGCTGGACAACACCATCCTCACCACCGCCTTCGAGACCCTCTCCGACCCGGTCCGAGGCTTGGGCGCCAGCCCTAGCCAGCTGCAGTGGGCCACCGGCTCGTACACGCTGGTCTTCGCCACCTTGATGTTCACCTCCGGCGCCCTGGGTGACCGCTTCGGCCACCGGACCGTGCTGGCCACAGGGATGGCGGTCTTCGCCGGCGCCTCGGTGTGGGCGGCATACGCGGGCGGCGCGGACCAACTGATCGCGGCTCGGGCCGCGATGGGCCTGGGGAGCGCGCTGATCATGCCCGCGCAGATGGCTGTCCTCATGTGGGCCTTCAGCGGGCCCGCCCGGGCGACCGCTATCGGCATCTCCTCGACATCGGCCGGCGTCGGAATCGCCGCGGGCCCGCTGCTGGCCGGCGTTCTCCTCGGCCGCTTCTGGTGGGGCTCGATCTTCCTGGTCAACATCCCGATCGTGGTGCTGTCGCTGATCGGGATCGCCATGCTGGTCCCGAACTTCCGCAGCACCACCCCGCGTCCGCTGGACCCGGCCGGGCTGCTGCTGTCGATCAGCGGGCTCGCCTTCCTGGCCTACGGGCTGATCCACGCGGGGCAGGTGGCCTCCTGGAACTCGCTTTCGGTCTGGGGCTCGATCACGGCCGGAGCGGCCCTCCTGGCCGCCTTCACACTCGTCGAACTACGCCACCGTCAGCCCAGCTTCGACCCCCGGCTGCTCGCCCAGCGCATGTTCGGCCTCGGCAACGTGGCGCTCGGCTTGCTGATGTTCGCCATGACCGCTGCCAGCTTCTACGGCGCCTTCTACCTGCAGGGCGCACGCGGCTTCTCCGCGCTGCAGGCGGGCCTGGCATTCTCCCCGACCGCGATCGGGGCGATCGTGGGAGCGCCGCTCGGCGTCCAGCTGGCCCGCCGCTGGACGCTCCGCGCGGTCACCGTGACGGCTCTGACCACAGCGGGGCTGGCTACGGGCTGCAACATGTTCTTCGGGCTGCACACCCCGCTGGTCATCAACGAGATCGCCTACCTGATCCAAGGGCTGTCGATCGGCATGGTGATCGGCCCAGTGACGGGGGGACTCATGAGTGCCCTGCCGCTGGAGCGGGCCGGCGCCGGATCGGCCGTCCTCAGCACCCTGCGCCAGAGCGGCAGTCTGCTGGGGATCGCGGTGGGCGGCACGATCATGTCGCTCGCCTACCGGTACGCTGTCGACGGCTCGCTGAGCGGTTACCCCGAGCAAGTGCGGGCCCAGGCGCAGATCTCCGCCGAGCAGGCCCGGCACGCCGCAGCCACGATCCACCAACCCGACCTGGTGCGCGTGGCCAACGACGCGTTCATCGAAGCCATGCACGTCAGCGCCGCCGGGACCATGCTGATCGCCCTGTGCGGCGCGCTCCTGCTGGCGATCGCACTGCGTCCGGACCGGCATCCCGTGGAACCGGTGCCCCAGGACACCCCTGTGAAGTCCAGCCTCTGACCCGAGTGTCGAGGCGGACCGCCGCCTCGACACTCCGGCACCGAACCGCCGGAAGTGGGCCAGGGCCGCGGGTCCGGCCCGTTCTCCGCATCACCTTCCCGCATCGACGGCGTTCATCGGGGAGTGGCGCCGACGCCGCCGGTTGCCGGACCCGCTCCCGGCCTGAGCGACGAGACACCTCCTAGTACTCCAGTGCGGTTTCGTGATCTATCCAGCAGGTTCGTGGGCGGATCGTCGTCGGCAGTGGCTGTGTCGGGCTGTTGCCTGGTGGCGTCTGCGCCAGTTTGACCAGTGCAGCAGCCTGGTCGCTGTCACGGCCGGTGGGATGAAGGCGACGACGAGTAGGTGGCGAATCTCGGGAACGGTCAACGTGATCGGGTCGCTGCCGCGAGCGGGGTGGTGGGGATCGATGGGCCGGTCGGGAGCCGCGTCAACTGCAAGGGCGGTCAGGAAGGCCGGTGCGAGCATGGCGAGCGTGATGTGGCGGTGCCATGAGGTCCAGTCGCGGACCTGGTAGTGATCGAGTCCGACCTGGCTCTTGGCAGCCTGGAAGCATTCCTCGACGCTCCAGCGGACACCGGCGACGCGGACCAGCTCCCCAAGAGCGACCTGGGCGGGTGACCAGCACAGGTGGAAGGCGAGTTTCCCGGCGGTGCGGTTGCGGCGGACGAGCAGGTGTCGGTGGTCGTCGGTGCCGATGTGGATCCAGGCCCAGTCGTAGTAGCGCGGGCCCTTCGCACCACGGCCGGCGCTCTGCTGCTGCCAGGCGGTGGCGGGCAGGCGTTCGGCGAGGGTGACCGCGCGGACGGGGATGCGGCCCTGGTTGATCCGCACCCGCGTCGAGCAGGCGACGGCCATCACGTAGCCGGTCCCGCGTGCCTCCAGGGCGGCACGCAGCTGCGTGTCCTGCCCGTAGGCTTCGTCGCCGGTCACCCACGGCGCCGGCACTCCGGCGTCCAATGCGGCGGCGATCATCTCCCAGGCCAGGCGGGGCTTGGTCGCGAACCGCACCTCGTCGGGTATCCCGGCCGCCCGGCGGCATTCGGGATCGGTGCACCAGGACTGCTCGGGCAGGTAGAGGCGGCGGTCGATCAGTGCCCGTCCCCGGCTGGTGGCGTAGGCGAGGAAGACGCCGACCTGGGAGTCCTCGATGCGTCCGGCGGTGCCGGTGTACTGGCGCTGCACTCCCGCCGAGGCACAGCCCTTCTTCACGAAGCCCGTCTCGTCCACGATCAGCACCGCGCCGTCGGCGCCGAGGTGTTCGACGGCGTAGGCACGGACATCGTCGCGGACGGCGTCGGCGTCCCAGCGTGCGTAGCGCAGCAGCCGCTGCATCGGCCCCTGTCGGCGTACAGGTCAACGTGCACCGCCGCGTACGGCTGAACGTGCACAGGCTCGAAGCCAGCCCCATCAGTGAAACCACAGGTCGGCCCACTTTCACGATCGGTGTGGCACCTCAGGTGTGCCACGTCGTCGTGCGGAGCGAGCATTACTCAGAGTGAGAAAGAAGCTTTCGCCCTCACAGCCACGCTCATCGCTGCAGAAAGCCAATCTCCCATCAGACACTGCCGTGTCCATGCCGGTCGCGGACACGCCCACCGGCCAAGGCCCTTCTGCGCCGGCCTGGTGCGGGGTAACTGCTTCCTATTCGGGCCGGCCGTCGGCGAGCCACTGGGCGAGGCCACGCAGCCCGACCGCCCACCGCCCGAGGTCGGTGACCTCGGCGTGCCCGGTGACGACGGTCAGCAACTCGGCCACCGCCTCGTCCGGCTGCCGGGCGTCGTTGAGGGTCAGCGCGCGGAAGACGCGTACGGAGTCCGAGTCGGGGAACTCCCTGCGGGCGCGGTCGAGCACCGCTAGCGACTCGTCCAGCTCGCCCAGCCACCTCAGGGTGCTGGCGTACTGACACAGGCACCGGCGCAGCACGTCACCGTCAAGGCCAAGGGCGAGCGCCCGCTCGTAGTAGCCGCGGGCGGTCTCCTCCTGGCCCGCCGTGTCGTAGGCGCCACCCACCTCGTATACGAGGACTGGGTGATCAGGGTGTTCGGCAAGCAGCGCCTGGAAGTAGGCGATCGTCGGCACCATGTTCGCCCGGTCGCGCCGGTCGTAGCCACGCTGGATCGCCTCGGCCAGTTCGGGCGTCACGTCGGTCGTCACTGCTGCGCCTCCATGCGTACGGGTCCGAAGATCGGCTCACCATAATGCAGCCTCGTCCGCAGGCGCCTGCCTGTGGGCCGACCCGGCGTTGGCAGCGTTGGTGTCTGTACTTGATGGAGCCATGTTCGGGACTGCTGCAGGGTTGGGTGACAGCGGGGTTTATGCAGCCAGGGCTGCGGCTGGGGTCATGATGGTCTCGTACTCGACGGGGGTCAATCGGGCCAGGCGTCTCTGACGCCGGCGTCGATGGTAGGTGCGTTCGATCCAGGTAACGATCGCGATCCGCAGCTCCTGGCGGGTGGCCCAGGTACGGCGGTCGAGGACGTTCTTCTGCAGCAGCGCGAAGAAGCTCTCCATTGCCGCGTTGTCGCCGGCCGCACCGACCCGGCCCATGGAGCCGACCAGGTGGTGACGTGCGAGAACGGACACGAACTTCCGTGAGCGGAACTGCGACCCGCGATCGGAATGAACAGTGCATCCCGCGACCTGGCCGCGACGGGCCACCGCGGATTCAAGGGCTCTCACCGCGAGGCTGGACTGCATCCGGACGTCGATGGAATAGCCCACGATGCGGCTGGAGTACACGTCCTTGACGGCACACAGATACAGCTTGCCCTCGCCGGTTGCGTGCTCGGTGATGTCCGTCAGCCACAACCGGTTCGGCCCGGCTGCGGTGAAGTCCCGCCGCACCAGATCATCATGGACAGGCGGCCCGGCCTTGGCGTTCTTCCCACGGCCCCTGCGCTTACCGAAGGCACTCCACCAGCCGTTGTCCCTGCAGATCCGCCAGGCGGTCCGCTCAGCCATCGACTCACCGGCGGCCCGGGCCTCGTCGAGAAGGAAGCGGTGACCGAACTCGGGATCGTCGCGATGCGCGTCGAGCAGGGCGTTGGCCCGGTATGCCCCGGCGAGCTCGGAAACGGTGACCGGTGAGGCCAGCCACCGGTAGTAGGGCTGGCGGGCCAGCCCGAGCACCCGGCACGTCACCGCCACCGGCACCCGGTGAGGGGCAGCGGCGGCGGCCAGCTCGCGGACGAGCGGGTACATCATTTTGACGGCAGGTTCGCCTGCGACAGATACGCCGCAGCCCTCCGCAGAACCTCGTTCTCCTGCTCCAGCAGCCGGATGCGCTTGCGGGCCTCGCGCAGCTCGGCCGACTCACCCGACGCTGTCGCGGGCCTGCCGCCCTCATCGGTGTTGGCACGGCGCAGCCACTTCGACAGCGTGATCGGGTGGACGCCGAAGTCGGCGGCGATCTGTTCCAGCGTGACGCCGGGTTCACGGTTGCGCGCGACCCGCACGACGTCCTCGCGGAACTCCTTCGGATACGGCTTGGGCACTGCAACATCCTTCCAGGCCGCCTCTCAGCAAGCCAGGTCAGGTGTCACTTATCCGTGCAGCAGTCCCTTCTCAGACGCGGATGCCTGCCTCGTCGAGGGTGGGCTGCTGTCAGCTACCGATTATGACGAGCGACGCCCCGGTTTCCCGTGTCTGCCAGTCCGTCAGCCGAAAGGACGCGGGAGCATCGACGTCGCTTACAAGTCGCTGCTCCATACAAGACGCTATGCACGTTCGACCGTACGCGGCGGTGCACGTTGGCCCATACGCCGACACCAGTGAGAACACCATCTCCTGGCGCGACCCGAAGAAGGCCACAGAGCATCCCGTCTCGGGATGAAACGTCGGACGAAAACGACCTCTGACAGTGAAACCCATCCGAGCAAACACCCAGCCAGCACAAACACCGAAAACTGACACCACGTCATTGGCAAACCCCACTGACACCAGACCGACACATCGCACCCCAGTGATGGCGAGAAATGATCTTTCGGGTCTGTGCCGGTAGACATAGCCTTCAGCACGCCGGACTGGATCTTGGCGAGGAGAGAAAAAGATGCGTTTGTCCATGAGGACCGTAGCGGTTGGTGGTACGTCCATAGCCGCACTTCTGCTTGCAGCGGTCTCCCCTGTGAACGCTGCCGAAGCAGGAGCCGCTGTTCCTAGTGTCTCGGCTGCCGGCTGCTACATCAAGAATGTGTCAGGCAGTGTTCTGACCGTGCGCAGCGGCCCTGGAACCAAGTACACGAGCATCGGGACGATTGCAGCGGGTGGACGGCTGCCCTGCGGCGTTAACCAGGACAGTGTGACGACAGGCCAGAGCTATACCTCCTGTGGCGGGGGGAACGGCTGGATGACAGTGAAGATCAACAGCCAGGATGGGTGGGTCGCCGAAGAGTGTGTAGGCGTTGGCGCGGGGTGATCTGTCATGACGTCAGCGACCCCTGCTTCTCCCCGGGCGCCGGTCCAAGCTCCATAACTCCGCCCGGCGGTGCGGTGTGGTGGGTCGCGCCGGGCAGGGCTGCTGGCTGATCTTTGACAAGGCCACCGGTCTGACCGCCGCGTACTCCACTGCCCTGCTCGACGCCGGACCGGCGGTCCTTCCAGAACGGAGTCCTCGGTCTGGACGAACGCGGCGGCTACATCGGCTTCAGCCATCTTCACGCAACGCACGCCTGACCAGCTGCTGTTCGATCGCAGCTGGGGGCGGTGGGCGGCGGTCAGATCCGCCAGGAGCGGATGCGGTCAGCCCGCTGGCACGGCACCCTCAACGGCATCACCGCCGAGTACGTCTACGAAATCCCGCGCGGTGGCGGCGTCCACTGGGACATCACCTTCATCTGCCCCCCCTCCAAGTCGACTGACGTCTGCGCACACCGACGCCTGGTGGGCGGCACCCCATGCGGGACGCTGTTGGTTAATTCCGCCCCGCTGGATCTCTATCCAGCGGGGCGGAGTGCTGCGAAGGGCGGTGTCCGGGTCGGTGCGAGGGGGCAGCCGGTGAGCCAGGCGTCGAGCCGGGCGAAGTTCATGGCCGCTCCGGTCGGCTGGTGCTGGAGTCTGGTCTTGGCGAGGCCGCGGTAGTGGGCTCTGCGCAGGCTGAAGGCGTGCACGCCTTGAGCGATGGTGCCTTCGACGCCGGCGCGGTGGCCGTAGCGTCGTTGCCAGTCCGGGCTCTGCTGATCGATCCGCGCCTGTGCGAGTGCCTCGTGTTCTCCACGAGGGCGGAAGGTGATCTCGCGTTTCGGTGCCCGGGTGCATTGCGGTTTCGAGGGACAGGTGCGGCAGTCCGCCGGTGAGAAGCGGGCGTAGAAGACCGGACCTTCGACGCGGTGCGTCTGGCGGCCCCACTGGCTGCTGGTCTTGCCGTTCGGGCGGATGGCCCGCTGGTTGTCCCAGTCGATGGTGAAGGCGTCGAGAGAGAATCCGGTGCCGGCTTCGCCTGCCACCCGGTGTTGGACTTCACCGGTCCCAGAAGGTTGATGCCGTGGACGCGCCGTGCGGTCGCCAGGTTGTCGGCGTCGACGTATCCGGCGTCGACCAGATGCCGAAGGCGGCAGCAACGAGCTTGGGGTCCATGGTGTTCACCAGGTCGAGGAGGCGAGTGCTGCGGATCACCCGGGGCGGATATCCGCAGTCGTCAAGAACGTGAGACAGATAGGAAGTTGAGGCCGGGCTTCGCCCGGCCTTGGTTTCTTTGGTGACCATCACGTGCGGGTTGGCCGTCGGCCATTCCGCGCGGTGGTCCAAGCAGCGTTGCAGCACGGTCCAGGAGGCGGGATCCAGCGGGACGGGATGAGGTCGTTTGCCAAGCCGGACTGTCTGAGTCGCCGCGTCGATGTCGGTGACCTTCAGCATCCGGACCTCGGTGCTGGAGGCTCCATGCAGCAGAGCGAGCATGCCGAGCAGAGCCTCGTGCGGGTGAACCTGATCACCGGTGGTCCAACGACGGAAGAGCTCACGCTGCTGTTCGAGGGTGAGAGTGCGGCCGCGGAAGCCGTTGCGTTCCTTCACGATCAGAGTGCTGGTCGGGTCGATCAGCACGATGCGCTGTGAGCGGGCGAAGCGGAAGGACTGCCGCAGCACCACCAGCCGGCGTTTTCGGCCCTTGGGCACGGTAGCCAGGAAGGCTTCGATGTCGTGCACGTCGACCAGGGCCCAGTCGTCCAGTTCTGCGAATCACTCACCGCCCAAGCGCTGTTCCGCATCTCTGTGTGGCCATGGCTGAGGGGTCGCCATCGTGGTGAGCCGGGGTGCGAGAGGATCAGAGCATCCTGTCCACTCACTCGACTACGAGGTAGCCATGATCGACGATGCGCACGCCTTGGAGCTCTCCCGTTTCTCCGATCGTGTGCAGAGCGTGACCGTCAGGGGCGCGTGCGATGTGCCGATGATGATGGGAGGAGAGAGGTACTACGCGGCCGAAATCGTGCTGGGGAGCGACTTCGTCAACGGCAGCGTTGGACTGCACGTTTCGGACAGGGACCTGGACGAATGGGGTCATTGCCTCGATGCTCTTGAGGCCCAGGAGGGGGCCGAGTGGCCACCCGGCGGTCGCAGTGCGTGGCTGGCTGTGGTTCCCGAGGATCCGGTGGAAGTGACCGTGCACGACTCGCCGTCGACGCAGATCGCGGTGCAGGTACCCGTGGACGTGGGGTCCGGGTGGCTGGAGGAGAACCGGCTGCGGCTTGAGCACGTACGCAAGGCGGTCGCGCAAGAGTCGACCTGATCACCTGCCCCGATCAAATGGTCTTGCGGTGTCTGGAGTGATCACGGCGTCGGAGCCGTCTTGGATAGCCCCGTTCACCGGGCTGGGCCCGTGTTCCTTCGGCAAGCTGGTGACCGCGCTGCGCCGCGAAGGTGCAGATCCGGTCCGCAAGGGCCGCCCGTGGTCTCTGGCGGCGGGTGTGCCGGGCGGGGTGGACCAGAACGGATGCTGAGCCGCGCCGGGTTCTTCGTGCGACCTGCGTCTTTGTACCCGATCGCTGCTACACCACATGGCGGGACACGACCGTAGGCTTGAGCGCCTCAATGGGCCCGCGCCGGGGGCAGGCAGCCCGTCTCCGGGAAGTGGCCGTTGACGTCCGATCGGACGCGCTCTGCGGTGACGGCACCGGTGACGCAGGCGGTCCTGCCGATCCAGATTCCGTACATGCTGCCCTGAGCGGGGCTCTCGTCTCCTGAGGTGGGCCGCTCGATTACCTCCAGGTGGGCGGGAGCGGCCAGTGGTGCAAGGGCCTCCCGCACCTGGGCGGGCCGGGTCCGATGCTGACGCCGCAGGTCCTCGAGGGCCTGCGTGATGTCCTTGGCCTTCTCCCGGGCTTGTTTCTCGTCCGCTGGGTCCGGACGGTCCGGGCGTCGGGCTCGGCTGTTGTCGCCGTAGAAGGGCGGCGCGTCCGGGCCGGCCGGGCCGCTGCTCGGGGTTTCGTGTTCGGAGGTGCCGGATGACGTGGTGCCGTTGAGATTGGAGAAGAGATCGTCCACGTCCTTCCCGCAGCTCGTCAGAGCGAGGACGCAAAGCACCGCTACTGCGGCCGTGCTGGTACGACGGGTCATGGTCCCAGTGTCCCTTCGCGGGCGCGGCGGGGGCATGAGTACGCGAGCTCAAGGTTGTTGAACCACCCTGGTTTTTGAAGGAGTTTTTGAAGGCTCTGAGGGGTCGTCGGGCAGCCTGCCCGGTGGCCTTCAGGAAACGAAGTCTGGCGGAAGTTGTCGGTGCTCTCGCCCGAACGCTTCAGTGTCGGCGGCGGTTGAGCACCCCGATGAGAGTGGCAAGGTCGGCGGCACCGGCCGGGTCATCCGCGTAGCGGGTGGTCTGGAGTGGGCCGACCTCAGGAAGGACGATGTCCTCCCGTGCCAGAACATAGACCAAGGTCAACAGCGCGGCGCGGGCGTTGCCATCGGTGAAGGGGTGGAAAAACGCCACGTCGAGGTATGCGCGGGCCGCGCGTGCCGCCAGCGGGATGTCCGGGTCGGTCGTCTCGCGCAGGCAGGAATCGAAATTGGCCTGGGTACGCGGGGTCAGGCCGTAGCGCTCGCGGCCGGCCTTCGCATAGGCGTCGCTCACGCGGAACGGTGCCCCTGTTGCAGCGAGGACTTCCCGCTGCCAACCGGCAAGCAGAGCGAAGTCCAGTGGGATGTGGCGTGCGGCATCTTCTCGGGCCAGGGTGTGTGCGGCGAGCAGACGCTCGGCGCGAATCGGGTCGCGCCAGCGCACCGGCCCCTCGCACCAGGACCGGAACCCATCGCGGTCGGGCGGGACCCGCTGTAGGGCCGGTGCGTGTTGCCAGTCGGCCTCACGGCGCACGCGCAGCCAGACCGAAAGGCTGTCAGTAGCGGTCATGGAGATCCTCCAGAGCCGCCCTCTCACGGTGGTCCTGGTACGGGGCGTGGCCGGTGAGGCCAGCGGCCAGGTCCTCGCCGACGGATTCGATCAGTGTCCGTTCCGGGGTGACCCAGCTCTTGAACCGGCCGCCGATTGCGCTCTCCACCGCTCGCGCGGCGTCGGCTCGGTCCATGCCGGTACTGGTGAGGAACCAGCCCAGGACGATCGAGGCCTGGCCGTGCCAGCCGCCCTCCGCGCCCGAGTCCAGCGTGTGGGTCACGAGCCGAACGCAGGCCCGCTCCAGGTGCCAACTGCGATCTTCGGGTGCGGCGTCCGGCGGCGGCGCCAGTTCGGCGAAGCGCTGGGCCGTTCGCTCCAACCACTCCCGCCACTCCAACAGCGCGGATACGACGCGTTCTGCGGTCTCGTCGGGGGTCGTTACCGAGCTTGGCCCGCTGACCCAATTACCGATGGGCCCGCCGTCGCGGTAGCACCAGCTCCATCCCCAGGCCCAGGTGCCGTATCGCTCCCGGATGATCGCGTCTACCTGACTTTCACACCAGCGTTCGCCCTGCCACCAGCCGGCCATACCGGAGAGCACGGGTGGCACCCACTCGCGGACCAGCGAGCGGAGGTGGGCTTCTTCGTCCTCGTCCCAGGCGAACGAGTGGCGGGCAGGGTCGAACTCGTCCCAGTTCCGAATGCCCTCGTAGGTGATGGGGGGCACACGGTTCTCGGGGAAGGGCAGGGTGTCACGGTTGTACGTCAGCGCTGGCCACTCTTCCTGTCCGTGATCGACCCATCAGTCTCGGCTCAATGCCCCTGGGACCGCGAACGGTTTTTCGGACCGCACCCCGTGCGGCCATCCGTGCAGAACCTGTAGCCCGCTCTCATCGTCACCGACCGACGGTTCGCGCAGCGGCCGGCGCCCAGCCTCGGCTGGGCGGAAGAACGCGTACCGGCCGAGGATGATGCGGTCGAACTGGAGCGGCGAGAGACGGGCGAGGTGCTCGCGCTGGTGTGGTCGGAGCAGGAAGCGGCCTGGGCGGACGGCGTGGCCGTCGCCAGGGGGGTACGCCGCGGTGCACGGGCACTTCCTTCCTCCGACGACCGCGGTGTGGGAGGGGCATCCTATCGGGGTGTGGGCGACGTAGGGGCGGCGGCGCGTAGGGCGCGGGAGAACGAGGAGCTGCGTGCGGTCGGCCGTCCCGTCTCTTTGGCGGCCGGGGCGATGACCAAGGCGCGGCAGGATGAGCTGGACGCGATCGATCCGGGGTGGTGCCCGGTGTGGGGCACCGGGTGCAACGCTGCTACCGACTGGTCCAGAACCACGTCCAGGCCGGCGGCGCCCTCCCCACGGTCGACGGCGACGTCATCGGGGCGAGGACCTCGGCTGGTGGGTGAACGCGCAGCGGTTCGGGTGGGAGCCACTGCTGCCGGTACAGCAGTGGCTCTTGGAGAACACCCTCAAGGTCACACCGGTCGGGAAAGAGGAGCGGCCGGTGAAGCGGACGCAGGACACCATGTGGGCCCTCAACCTCACGGCAGCACGGCAGTTCCACGCCCGTGAAGGGCACCTGAAAGTCCCCCGCAAGCACGCCGAGCACCTGGAGACGGAGGACACGCTGGCAGGCCGTCAGGGCGGTGCTGACGGGCACGTGGTGGTCAAGCTCGGGACGTGGCTCGACAACGTCCGCAAGCGTGCCGCGAAACTCCCCGAGCAGCGCCGTGCGGTCCTCGATGAGCTCGGGATGCGGTGGTAGACGGCCGAGGGGGCACACGAAATCGCAGAGTGTTCGGGGTTCCTCAGGGTGTCAGGTGGTCGGGCCCCAGCACACGCTCCAGGTCGGCCAGCAGGCCGGCGAGAGCGCCCGGGTGTCAGGGGCGGACACGCCCGACAGTTCGATCCTCACGGTGGCCTGGTGACGGTGGGGTTGAAAGCGCCTGGTCGTCCCGTGTCCGCTGAAGCGGTCTCTGTCTGTGGTCATGCACTCTTCCTGCCTTCGCCGGCAGCCGGTTGAATGAACGCTCATCGAGCATCGGGGGGACACCGTGTTGGCGGAAGAGTTCGGGTATCAGCTGTCGCCGAGGCCGGCATCCGCGATGACTCCGACCGTGGGGGCGGTGGTGAGCGAGGAGCTGGACAGGGCGAAGAACGCGAAGCCCGATATACATCCTGGGCTCGCGGGGGCATTGCTGGCGGCAGCCATACTCGCACTCTTGCTACCCATGAACGTGGACAACGTCTCACCGGTCCCAGGCCTCTTCGCCTTGGTCGGGGGCATCCTTATGGTGATCGTGTCGGTACATGACGACACCAAAATCAAAGGGAACCTGCGGACCATGGAACGACGGGCGGCTGTGGCTCTGGCGAGTCCCTGGCAGGCATGGCCCTGTCGCCTGGAAGAGCTCCCTGGGGGCAACGGCAAGGGCATGATGCTGCTCGGCCCGGATACGACGGTCGTGTGCACCTTCAGCTCGCCCGTACCGGAGAGCGTTTGGGTCGGTACACCGGACGGCCGCGGAGTGTTCTGGTTCGCGGGCGACGTACGGTTCGGAGGGCTGATGTCCGTCCCGGGTGGAGACCCCCTCTGGTGGGCACACCCCGTACCGACACCCACGACGCTCGCACCCGCCGGCCGCAGACAGGAAACCCTCGAAGAAGCAGTCATCCACCAAGCCGTCGGCTTCGCCTTCGAGGAATGGCTGTAGGAGCGGGCGAGGACGGCCCCGGAAGAGCTCAGCTGGTGCCGCGTCCACCCCCTATTGCCCGGCCACCGGCCCGGCGCCCCCGCGCCGGGTCTGCAACAGCACCGGCTCGCCCACGTGGAGCGGTGTAGAGCAGCGCCCGAAACCCGTCGTACTTGGGCTCGTACCACCAGCCCGGCCCCTGGGGCAGGACCGGGACGGCCTGGGCCAGTGCCACTTTGGTCGGGAACTCCACGGAACCGATCCTGCGAGCCCGGCTCCCCCGAGGCGCGTCGGGCGGTCCGTACGGGCCTACCCGTCGACGGCATGCCTCGATGTCCGGCTCCGCCAAGGCGATCATTGCTTCCTCGCGGGTGAGGAATCCGCCCTCGACCGGATACAGGGCACAGGGCACAGTCCCCGCGGTGCACCAGAGCTGCCGACGATGACCGCTGTGGCTGGCGCGGGAGAGGTGCGGGGATTCGAG
>NZ_JBSFET010000069.1:28069-33052 GCF_053594575.1 Streptomyces sp. NPDC001880 | reverse complement strand
GCCAGGTCGTTGCCGTCCACCACGAGGTCGCGGACCGCGACGACATGGGGATGGTCGAGACCGAGCAGGGCGGTGCGCTCCTGGACGAAGCGGCCGACGAGTTCCTGGTCGGACGCCAGGTCCTCGCGGAGCAGCTTGATGGCCACCGGGCCCTCGGGCCCCTCGCCGAGCCAGACCGTTCCGGCGCTGCCGCGTCCCAGGATCTGGTGTGCGGTGTACCGGCTGCCGATATTCCGTGCCAAGACTGCTCCCTCAGCGGCTGGCGATGGACCGTCGCTCATGACCCCCGGTCGACAAAGTTACGCGTCGACCGGGGGGTTGAGTGCCCGGGATGATGCCAACCTTCACTTCCGCGGGCGATATGCGGTGGAAACTGGCCCGCGGAAGTCGATTTAGCTACAGAGTTGATGGTGTCGCGGCCACTCAGGGGCCGGTGTTGCCGCCGTTGCCGACGTCGCTGCCGCCGCCCAGTTGCGAGATCCAGTCGGTGACGGTGGAGAACGTGTCGCTGATCGCGTCCCAGTAGCTCTTGCCCTGGCCGATCCAGTCCTGCAACGGGGTCAGTTCCCAGATCAGCCAGCCCGCGACGAACAGCAGCACCAGGGTGAACAGACAGCCCTTGAGGCAGCCGAGGCCGGGGATCCTCATCGGGTTGGCGCTGCGCTGCCTCGGCTCGCGGGGCTGCCGCGGGGCCGGCGGCTGGGGCGCCACCGGCTGCTGCGGAGGCGCGTACTGCTGGTGCTGGGGCTGCGGTTGGGGCTGGTACTGCTGCTGGCGGCGCTGGGGGTACTGCTGTTGCTGCGGCTGCTGGTACTGCTGATGCTGCGGTGGCGGCTGCCGCCGCTGTGGCTGCTGGGGCTGCGGGCGCTGGGGGCGGCGGCGCAGCGGGTCCTGGTCCGGGTCGAGGTACTGGACCTGGGTCTGCTCGTTGCGGTCGCGGGCCGCCCGGAGCTGGGACTGCCAGGGGTGCGGTCCGTCGGGCTGCGGGGGGCCGTCCGGACGCGGCGGCACGGGCGGCAGGACCGAGGTCGGGTCGGCGTTTCCGCCCGCGCCCTGGCCGGGGGCGTGCTGCATGACGCTGGTGGCGGCGTTCGGGTCGTACGAGCCGGCATTGCTCGGCAGCACCTGCGTCGGGTCCGCCGCGCCGGGGGTGTCCGGAACGGCCGCGGGCGCCGGGTCGGGTGCGAGCAGGGCGCCCACGCCGTCGGCCGCGGCGATCTGGGCGGAACTGGCGTGCACGCCGATCCCGTCCGCGACGACGCGCAGGCCGCGGGCCAGGTTCTCGGCGCTGGGCCGCCGGTCGGGGTCCTTGCTCAGGCAGCGCTCTATCACCGTCCACAACGGGGCCGGGACGGTGCTGGGGCGGCGGGGTTCCTCGCTGAGGTGCCGGTGCAGCACTTCGAGTGCGGTGCCGCCGGCGAACGGCGGGCGGCCGGTGACCAGCTCGTACAGCAGGATGCCCGCGCCGTAGATGTCGACGGCGGAGGTCTGCGGGCGGCCCTCGGCGGACTCGGGGGCCACATAGGCGGGCGTGCCGACGAACTCGTGGGTGCGGGTGAGGCCCGGGGAGTCGGCCAGGCGCGCGATGCCGAAGTCGGTGAGCATCGGGCGCATCTGGCCGTCGCGCTCGTCTAGCAGGACGTTGGCGGGCTTCAGGTCGCGGTGGACGACGCCGTCGGCGTGGCTGGCGGCGAGCGCGTCGGCGATCTGCGCGGTGAGCAGAGCGGCGGCGACCGGGGTGAGCGGACCGTTCTCCCGGAGGTAGCGGTGCAGGTCGGGGCCGTCGACCAGGTCCATGACGAGGGCCAGGAGGTCGCCCTCGACGACCAGGTCGCGGGTGCGCACGATGTTCTCGTGGGTGAGCCGGAGCAGCACGGAACGCTCGCGCAGGAACCGCATCACGACATCGGCGTCGTTGGCGAGCTCCTCCTTCAGGACCTTGATCGCCACGGTCTCGCCGGGCTCGCCGGCGACGGCCGCCTCGGCGCCCGCGGTCTCCCGCTGGCGGGCACGCCAGACGGTGCCCGTGGCGCCGCGTCCCAGCGGCTCCTCCAGGAGGTACTTGCTGCCTACCGGCCGCACGTCATGCGCTCCCTGCAGATCGTGGTGGTTGCGGTTCTCCCGGATCCGCCCGGGAGTTCCGGCCCACTCTAGTGGGGCGACGGGCGGGGTCGGGCGGCTCCGTCCGGTTGCTTCGGTCGCCCTGTCCGCCGTTGGCCGGATGCCGACCCGAGGGGGCATTGGCCAGTTGCGGAACAAGACGCTCACATCGGGCCAATGGTTGCTGTGCACATGTGCGACGAACCGCTGCGGGCGCTCTTGCGGAACCGTTCCGTCCTCGTGGACAGGGTTCCAAGCAGGCATTTATGGGCGCACAGCCGACGTTTCAAGATCACTCAGCGGTGACCCCCGGGCGTGTTGTCAGTCGCAGGTGCGAGGATGCCTCCAGCACGGACTGTGGGGTCAAGAGCCCCGCGGCACGTGACGAACCTGTACCGGACGACGCGTCCGTGTCGGGTGGGGGGAATCACAGGGCGTTTCCCCTGCCCGGCGCCCCGCGCAGAAGGGACCGCTGACGGCGATGCAGATCCGGCTGACCGTCCTCGCGCCGCGCAGCGGCCAGACCCCGGCGCGCGCGTGCGACGTGCTGGTCACCGCCCCGCCCGGGACGGCGCTCGCCGCCGTGGCGTCCAACCTGGCGGCGGCCGTCCTGGGGCCCGACGGCTCGCTCGGCAGCGGGGCGGTGGTGCTGTTCGCCGGGCGTGAGCGGCTCGACGCCCAGCGGTGCGCGCTGGGCGAGCCGCCGCTGGTGGACGGCGCGGTGCTCTCGCTCCAGGTCCCGGGCGACGACGAGGCGGTGGACGACGCCGTCCCGGCCCGGCTGCACGTGATCGCGGGGCCGGACGCGGGCGGGGTCCATCTGCTGCACGGCGGCCGGATCCGGATCGGCCGCTCCGCCGACGCGGACGTCCCGCTCGACGACCCCGACGTATCCCGGCTGCACTGCACGGTGACGGTCTCGCCGGACGGCCTGGTCTCGGTGGCGGACCTCGGCTCCACCAACGGCACCCTGCTCGACGGCACGGAGGTCCGCGACCGCCCGGTCCGGCTGAAGCCCGGTGCGCTGCTGCGGCTCGGCGAGTCGGCGCTCCGGCTGACCTCCGGCGCGCCGTCGCCGGCGCTGGCGACGGCCCCGGACGGCGAGGGTCATCTGCGGGTGTCCGGCACAGCGGGCACCGACGACGGCTCCGGGCACGGTTACGCCGCGCCCGCCTCCCCCACGCCCGTCACCCACGAGGACCCCGGCGCCGGTCATGCCCACGGCAGCGAGGACGACGGGCCCCGGCCGCCCGCCCCCGGGCACCCCGCCCCCGCCCCCGCCCCGGACGACGGGGCACCCCGGCGGGGCGGAATAGGCGCCTGGGCCCGCAGACTCACGGGCAACCGGGGCGAGCCCGTGCACGAGGCCGCGCCCGACGGGGAGGGAGCCGCCGGGCTTCCGTTCCCGGCCGCCGCTTCGGCGCCGTCGGGGTCCACCGCGCAGAGCGCCTGGCCCGACCCGGCGGCCGTGCTGCTGACCGCGCTCGGCCCCGGCCCCCGGTTGTGGGAGCGCGGCACCGCCCACCCCGAGGCGCTCGTGGTGCGCCTGGGGACGACGGACCGCGTCGAGCTGCCCGCGGTACCGGTGACGGTGGGGCTGAGGGAGGCCGGTTCGCTCGGGCTCGCCGGGCCACGGACGCGGCTGGCCGGGCTCGCCCGCTCGACGGTGGCTCAGCTCGCCGCGCTGCACTCCCCCGCCGATCTGGAGATCGTGCTGATCAGCGCGGACCGCGCCCGTGGCGCGGACGAGCGCAGACGCGAGTGGGCCTGGCTCGGCTGGCTGCCCCATCTGCGGCCGGCGCACGGCCAGGACTGCCGGCTGCTTCTCGCGTACGACCGCGAACAGGCCACCGCCCGGGTCACGGAGCTGGTGCGCCGGCTGGACGAAGGTCCGCTCGGGCCCGGCTGGGCGAGCCTGGACCGGAGTACGGTCGCCGAGGCCGCGGAGCGGTACGCGGGCCCGTACAC
The DNA here is from genome assembly GCF_053594575.1 of Streptomyces sp. NPDC001880. Classification (NCBI taxonomy): domain Bacteria; kingdom Bacillati; phylum Actinomycetota; class Actinomycetes; order Kitasatosporales; family Streptomycetaceae; genus Streptomyces; species Streptomyces sp. NPDC001880. Next base: position 28,984 of record NZ_JBSFET010000069.1, on the reverse strand, counting down.
CGTGGTGATCGTCGACGGCGATCCCGGCTCGGCGGCGCTGCGCGAGAACACCGCCCGGCTGGCCGCCGCCGGTGCCGCGGCCGGCATCCATCTGATCTGTCTGGCCGAGACCCCGGCCGCCACACCCACCTCACCGGTCGCGGCGACCTACGAGGCCGCCTGCCACGCCTCGATCGCGTTCCGCGAGTGCGGGGCGGTGGCGATGCTCAGCGGCGATGTGGCGACGGCCCTGCGGTTGCTGCGGACGGCGGACGGCCGGGCCGCGGGCCGCGGCACGGTCGCCGCGGTGGACGCGGTGTCGGCGCACTGGGCCGAGCGGTTCGGCCGGGCGCTGGCCCCGTTGCGTACGGAGGGCTCCGCCACGGCCCACGGCCGGTCGGCGTCGGCCTCGCTCCCGACGACCGCGCGTCTGCTGGACGAGCTGGGCCTGGCCCGTGCCACCCCGGCCTCCCTGATGGCTCGCTGGGCCTCCACCGCGGACGACCAGCCGGGCGCCACGGTGCGCGGCTCGGGCCGCTGGACGGGCGGGCCGGCGGGCGTCGGCGCGGACGACGGCGCCGGTCCGGGAAGCCGCGGTCCGGGGCGCACGGAGTACCCGCGCGGCGCGGCTCCCCGCGTGGGCGCCCAGCGGGTGGGCGGTTCCGCGGGCCCTGACGGCTACGCCCCCGGCTCGGGCCGCACCCCGTACCCCGGCAGCGAGAACGCCACTCACATCGGCACCCCGGTCCGCCCTCTCGCCCCCGGCGACGACGGCCACGGCACCCCCGACTCGGGGCGCACCCCGCACCCCGACTCCGGCCGCACTCCGTACCCCGACTCCGGGCGCACCCCGCACCCCGACTCCGGCCGCACTCCGTACCCCGACTCCGGGCGCACCCCGCACCCCGACTCCGGCCGCACTCCGTACCCCGACTC
>NZ_JBSFET010000069.1:0-27970 GCF_053594575.1 Streptomyces sp. NPDC001880 | reverse complement strand
CCGGGCGCACCCCCTACCCCGGGGGATCCGGGCGCGGCTCCAACCGGGTCAGCGGGCCGCGCGGCGGCGACGCGCCCCGGGTCGCCGCGCGAGGCGCCGAGAGCGCCGCCCCGGCCGTCGGACGCACCGCCGCCGGGGCGACCGCGGAGGCCGGCGCCGAGGCGGGCACCGGCACATCCGCGGCCGTCGGGCGGCCCGTGGTGGTGCTCGGGGCCGGGCCCCGGGGCGCGGTCGGCGTGGATCTGGCGGAGGAAGGCCCCCACCTCCTCATCGAGGGACCGGCCGGCAGCGGGCGCACGGAGCTGCTGCGTGCCGTCGCCGCCTCGCTCGCCGCGGCCGCCCGGCCCGACCTGCTGGGCCTCCTGCTGGTCGACGGCGCGGGCGGCGACCGCGGCGATGGCCTTGGCCCCTGTACCGAACTGCCGCACGCGTTCACGCACCTGGTGGCCTCCGACCCGGTGCGGATGCGGGAGTTCGCCCAGGCGCTGGGCGGCGAGCTGAAGCGCCGGGACGAACTGCTCGGCCCGTACGACTTCACCGAGTGGCACCACCGGCACGAGGCGGCGCGGCAGATGGTCGGCCGGCGCCCGCCGGCCACCGCGCAGCAGCGCGGTGACGTGGACTCCCCGCTGAGCGGGACGCTCCGGCTGCGCCCAGCCGCCCGCCCCTCGGAACCCGGGCCCTCCCCTCTGCCCCGGCTCGTCGTCCTGGTCGACGACTTCGACGCGCTGGTCGCCCCGGCGCTCGGCAGCCCCGGCCGCCCCGCCGCGGGTTCGGTGGTGCGGGCCCTGGAGGCCGTGGCGCGGGAGGGCGGCCGGCTCGGCATCCACCTGGTCGCGGCGTCCGCCCGCCCGGACCGTACGGAGGACACCGACCTGGCCCACGGGGCCCGGCTGCGCATCGTGCTGGACGCACCGGTGGTCCAGCCGTCTCCGGAGGACCCGGCGCCCGGACGGGGCAGGCTCGGGCATCCGGACGGGCGGGTGACCCCGTTCCAGGGCGGCCGGGTGACCGGGCGCATACCGCGCACCGCCACGCTGCGGCCCACCGTCGTGCCGCTGGAGTGGGAGCGGATGGGCGATCCGCCGACCCGGCGCCCGGTCCGCGAACTGGGCAACGGACCGACCGATCTGGCCCTGCTGGCCAGTGCGCTGGAAAGGGCGGCCCGGTCGGTGAACGCCGAGCCGATAGCCCCGTTCGGGCCCGTCCACTCCTGAGGGAAACCGAGCCCGGACGTTCACTGACATCACGTCACGAGCCCATCACGATCAAGGAGTTGACACGAGAAGCGGTATTGCGGCGCCCGTGCACCGGGCGTAGGACTGGGCTCACACAACGATGTGAGAGACGGGGAAGCAATGCGCACAACCCTTCGAATCAGCAGGGCCGCCGCGGTGTTCACCGCCGTCGGCGCCCTGGCCCTCACCGGTTGCAGTGACGACGGCGGAAAGGACGAGTCGGACAAGAGCTCTGGGAGCGGCAAGGGAAGCCCCTCCAGCGTCGTCCTGCCGAAGCTGGACGGCGAGAAGCTCTCGGTCGCGGCCGTCTGGACCGGTGCCGAGCAGGCCAACTTCGTCAAGGTTCTCGAGGAGTTCGAGAAGCGCACGGGCGCGAAGGTCACCTTCGTCCCGGCGCAGGACCCGATCGTCAACTTCCTCGGCACGAAGATCGCGGGAGGCCAGCCGCCGGACGTCGCGATGATCCCGCAGGTCGGAGCGATCCAGCAGGCAGCCCAGAAGAAGTGGGCGAAGCCGGTCGGCCCCGAGGCCAAGGCCCAGCTGAGCAAGAACTACTCGGAGGTCTGGCAGGACCTCGGCGCGGTGGACGGCACCCAGTACGGTGTCTACTTCAAGGCCGCCAACAAGTCCCTGATCTGGTACAACGCCAAGGCGTTCGAGAACGCGGGCGCGGCCGAGCCGAAGACCTGGAAGGACTTCCTGAAGACGGCCGAGACGGTCTCCGCCTCGGGCGTCACCCCGGTCTCCGTCGGCGGCGCGGACGGCTGGACGCTCACCGACTGGTTCGAGAACATCTATCTCTCCCAGGCCGGTCCGGAGAAGTACGACCAGCTGGCCCAGCACAAGATCAAGTGGACGGACCCGTCCGTCAAGGACGCGCTGACCACGCTCGCGCAGCTCTTCGGCAAGCCGTCGCTGATCGCGGGCGGCGCCGACGGCGCCCTGCAGACGGAGTTCCCCGCCTCGGTCACCCAGACCTTCACCGGTGGTGACCAGCCCAAGGCCGCGATGGTCTTCGAGGGCGACTTCGTGGGCGTCAACATCGCGCAGACGAAGGCGAAGATCGGGACGGACGCCAAGGTGTTCCCGTTCCCGGCGGTCGGCGCCGAGTCCCCCGTCGTGACCGGCGGCGACGCCGCGGTGGCGCTGAAGGACGGCAAGGGCGCCCAGGCCCTGCTGACCTGGCTGGGCTCGACCGACGCCGCGCAGATCATGGCCGAGCAGGGCGGTTTCATCTCGCCGAACAAGGCCCTGGACGCCTCCGCCTACCCGAACGAGGTGCAGCGCACGATGGCGAAGGCGCTGATCTCGGCCGGTGACGCCGTCCGGTTCGACATGTCCGACCAGGCACCGCAGTCCTTCGGCGGGACGCCCGGCAAGGGCGAGTGGAAGACCCTCCAGGACTTCCTGAAGAACCCGAAGGACATCGCGGGGACTCAAGCGAAGCTGGAGTCCGACGCGGCCAAGGCGTACAAGAGCTGACGCGATGACGACAGCCGCAGCGGGGGGCGCCGACGCGGTGCCCCCCGCCGACAAGCAATCGCCCGCGGAGCCGTCGGTGCCCGCGCCCAGGAAGCCGTCCGACCCGCCGTCCGGCGGCCCGGGGCGCAGCCGCCGGAGCGTGACCGGCACCCGCCGGTTCATCGCGGCCCTCTTCCTGGCACCCGCGCTGGTGCTGCTGGGCGCGCTCGTGGTCTATCCGATCGTGTACTCCGTCTACCGGTCGTTCCTCGACCAGGCGGGTACCGGCTTCGCCGGGCTCGACAACTACAAGGCGCTGTTCACGGACGACACCATCCGTACGGCGGTCAGGAACAACGCGATCTGGGTCGTGCTCGCGCCGACGGTCTCGACGGCGCTCGGGCTGATATTCGCGGTGCTCACGGAGCGGATCCGCTGGGGCACGGCGTTCAAGCTGGTCGTCTTCATGCCGATGGCGATCTCCATGCTCGCCGCCGGCATCATCTTCCGGCTCGTGTACGACGCCGCTCCGGAGCGTGGGGTCGCCAACGCCGTATGGGTGGGTGTGCACGACACCTTCGCCGAGTCGGCGGGGTATCCGAAGGCGCATCCGCTTCCGGTCCACCCGCTCAGGGCGGGCCCCGGCGGTTCGTTCGTCACCAAGGAGCCGGTACGGGCCGGGCAGCCGGTGCGGCTGCCGCTGGTCGGTGTGATCCCGGCGAACATGCCGAAGGACGCGAAGCCCGCGAGGACCGCGGCGGCGAAGGACGGCGAGATCGCCGGCACGGCGTGGCTGGACTTCACCAGGGGCGGCGGCGGCCGGCCCAATGTCATCGACGCCAAGGAGCTGGGTCTCAAGGGCCTCAAGGTCGAGGCGGTCAAGGACGGGAAGGTGGTCGCCTCGGCGACGGCGGACGCGGACGGCACGTTCACCCTGCCCGCGTCGGCGGACGGCGCCGGACTCCGGCTGCCCGCCTCGAACTTCAAGGAGCCGTACAACGGGGTCGAGTGGCTCGGCCCGACCCTCGTCACTCCGGGGATCATCGGTTCCTACGTCTGGATGTGGGCCGGGTTCGCGATGGTGCTGATCGCGGCGGGGCTCGCGGGGCTGCCCCGTGAACTGCTCGAAGCGGCCCGGGTGGACGGCGCGAACGAGTGGCAGGTGTTCCGCCGGATCACAGTGCCGATGCTGGCGCCCGTGCTGGTGGTGGTGCTGGCCACGCTGATGATCAACGTGCTGAAGATCTTCGACCTGGTCTTCATCATCGCGCCGGGCTCCTCGCTGGACGACGCGAACGTGCTGGCGCTCCAGCTCTACCGGTCCTCGTTCGGCACGGACACGGATCTGGGGATCGGCAGCGCCATCGCCGTACTCCTGCTGCTGCTGGTACTCCCGGTGATGTACGTGAACATCCGCCGGATCCGGAAGGAGGGGCGCCGATGACGACAGCGCCGACCACGGCCACAAGCACATCGGCCGAAGACGTTCCGGTGAAGGCCGAGCGGTCCCTCGGCGCACGCATCGCCGCCCGTGCCGGCGGCGGTGCGATGCGGATCTTCCTCGTTCTGGTGGGCCTGTTCTGGCTGATGCCGACGGTGGGGCTGCTGCTGTCCTCGCTGCGCGGCGCGGACGACATCGCAGCGACCGGCTGGTGGAAGGTCCTCACGGCCCCGTCGCAGCTCACCTTCGACAACTACGCCGCGCTGCTGGACAATTCGACGATCACCCACTCCCTCCTCAGCACCGTCATGATCACCGTTCCGGCGACCGTCCTGGTCGTGGTGATCGGTTCACTGGCCGGATACGCCTTCGCCTGGATGGAGTTCCCCGGCCGCGACTGGTGGTTCCTGGTGGTCGTGGGGCTGCTGGTGGTCCCGGTGCAGGTCGCCCTGGTCCCGGTCTCCAAGCTCTTCGGCGCGGTCGGTATCTTCGAGACGACCTTCGGCGTGATCATCTTCCACACGGCCTTCGGTCTGCCCTTCGCGATCTTCCTGCTGCGGAACTTCTTCGCGGAGATCCCGAGGGAGCTGCTGGAGGCGGCCCGGCTGGACGGGGCGGGCGAGATCCGGCTCTTCACCCGGGTCGTGATGCCGCTGGGCGGCCCGGCGATCGCCTCGCTCGGGATCTTCCAGTTCCTCTGGGTGTGGAACGACATGCTGGTCGCACTCATATTCGCCGACTCGGACTCGCCGCCGATCACGGTGGCCCTCCAGCAGCAGGTACGGCAGTTCGGCAACAACATCGACGTGCTGGCGCCCGGCGCCTTCGTGTCGATGGTGATTCCGCTGGCGGTCTTCTTCGCCTTCCAGCGCCAGTTCGTCTCCGGCGTGATGGCGGGCGCGGTGAAGTAGGCCGCGAGCACGCGGTGCCGTGAGCCGGGAGCAAGCTGCGCCGTCGTACACACGGCTGTATGTCAGCACGCGGGGGCGGGGTCGCTCATCACGGCGACCCCGCCCCACCCGCCATGCGGTCGCCGCGGTGCTCTGGCGGCCCGTCCGACGGCGGCGCGGTCAGCGTTGCTGGCCCGCCATCACGGTGGCGAGGCCGACGACCACGAGCAGGGAGCCGCCCCAGGTCCACATCGAGGTCCGTTCGTGCAGCACGGTCGCCCCGGCCAGCACGATCAACAGATACCCGAGGGCGTTGAACGGGTACGCGATGGACAGCGGCACCTTGGCCAGGGTCGCCATCCAGGCGAGGGCGGAGACCGCGAAGACCACCAGGCCCAGGACGACCCAGGGACTGGTCGCGGCACGCAGGGCGACAGATCCGCCGCCGTGTCCCGCGGCGGCCGCGGCGTTCTTCATCCCGTGCTTGAGCATGATCTGGCCGCCCGCCGACGAGAAGACGGCGAACAGCAGCAGCATCAGACTGGGGAGGGTCAAGGCCTTGCTCCTGACTGCGACGCCCGGGGACTGCGGCTTCGGGACGGGCGTGGGACGGGAACCGTCGGCCTCAGACGCCGACCCGGTCGGCAGGGGCGTACTGTCGGTCGAGGATGTCCTGTACATCGACGTGCTCTCCAGCGATGATCGTCTCGGCCGCATGCGGGGTGAGCAGTGCGACGTGCTGATAGCCGAACAGCGTCGGCCGGATCCGGGTGAGCAGTTTCGACACTGCGCCCAGGACCGCGGGGAGCGGTCCGCCGCCGAGCAGTGCCCAGAACGGGGCCCCGGTCGACGCGATGTGGAGGACGTCGTAGCCCGCCTCCCTGACGGTGCGGCGCAGGCTGGCCCGGGTGAAGAAGCGCAGATGCGTTTCGTCGAGAATGCCGCGCCGGTCGTAGCCGAAGACTCCGAACGCCACCCGCAGCCGTGAGTACCAGTGGCTGAAGTTCGGTACGGAGAGCAGCACATGGCCGCCGGGCCGCAGCACCTCGACCACCTCGGCGAGCACCCGCTCGGGGCGGGAGAGGTGCTCGATGACGTCGCCGGCGACCACGTAGTCGTAGCCGACGCCGATCTCGACCGGCAGCCCGTCCTCCAGGTTGGCGAGGTGGAAGTGGGTGCACTTCTCGCGTACGCCGGGAACCTCGACGTAGTCCACGCCGGTCACCTCGTGGCCGAGGGCTTCGAGGCGCTGGGCGAACAGGCCGCCGGAGCAGCCGAGATCGAGGACCCGGCCGGGCGGGAGGCTGCGCATCTTCTCCAGGATGACGGCGTGCGAGGAGCCGTCGCCCTCCTTGAACGCGTACTCGACGGGCTTGGGGATCCAGCCGCAGGTGCCGAATCCCTTGACGGCGAGGCGGTATTCGAGGACGTCCTTGACGACGTCCTTCGCGTACTTCATGCCGTTGACGTAGCAGATCTCGTCGCCGTAGTAGGTGGGGACGGGGATCTCCTTGATCCGCATCCCCTCGTTGAGCAACTGGACGATGATCTGGGTGTCGAAATCGAACGCGTCGGTGTTCCGGTGGATCGGCAGCTTCTTGAGCGCCGCGACACTGTAGGCGCGGTATCCGGAGTGGAATTCGGAGAGCTGCGAGCCGAGCAGGACGTTCTCCAGACGGGTGAGAATGCGGTTGCCGAGCCATTTGTACATCGGCATGCCCCCCTTGAGCGCCGATCCGGATTTCATCATCCGCGATCCGAACACGGCCTCGCATTCGCCGCGTTCGATGGGCCCGACCATGTCGGGAAGGAATTCCGGGGCGTACTGTCCGTCGCCGTGCAGCAACACGATGATGTCGAGTCCGTGCTCGGCTGCCAGCGCGTATCCGGCCTTCTGGTTTCCGCCGTATCCGAGGTTCTTGGTGTGCCGCATCACCACGGTCCGCGGCATTCCCTCCATCTGCGACCAGCGGCAGCCCGCGGTGAAGGTCTCGTCATGGCTCGCGTCGTCGAGAATGAGGATTTCGGCGACCTTGGACCGGAAGTCCTCCGGAATGCGGTCGAGGGTATTCTCCAGCGTCGTCTCGGCGTTGTACGCGACCACCAGAATGCCGATCCTGGGGCTCGGGCTTTCCTTCACGGGGCGTTCTCCAGTTGCGCTCGGTGCTCGGTGCTTGCTTCTCGGAGGCGGTCAGTTGACGGCGGAACCGGTGGGCTGCGAGGTACGGGGAGCGGTGACCGTGCCGCACCCGGCGGGGGGCCGTCCGGGCGGGCCCGGCCGGGTGGCGAGAATCTTGCGGATCCCGCTGAAGACGCCCGCGGCGAGAACCGCCCAGCCGGCCTCGGCGAGATGCAGCACCGTTTCGCTCCAGTGCACGGCGGAGCGTCCCTGGTAGCCGAGGACCGCCGTCAGACCGAGCAGGCAGCTGTACGCGGCGCCCTCCCAGAACCCGATGACGAACAGCCCGGCGGCTGCCCAGGTCAGGTACTGGAGCGCGGACGCGGTGGAGAGCAGCAGCAACAGGCTCATCGTGACGGCGACGACGACGGGCAGCTGTGCGGGCCGCAGCCACGCGAGCCAGACCCCGGCCGCCACGCAGACCAGCACGAACAGGAAGTGGCCGTCGCCCTCGATGAAGGTGATGAAGGACTGCGGCAGGCCGGACAGGTCGGCGAAGCGGACGAGCCCCCAGAGGCGTTGACCGCCACCCGCGTACTCCAGGACGTTCTCCCTGAGGTTCTCCGGTACGGCCATCAGGACCGGCCCCCAGACGAGGGCGACCAGCGCCGCGAACCCGGCGGAGAAGCGGACGAACGCCGGCCGGCCGGCCCGCAGCGCGACGAGGAACAGCGCCGGGACCACCACCACGGGGATGAACTTGACGCTGATCGACAGCGCGGCGGCCAGCCCGGCGGCCAGCGGCGCCTTCCGGTCCACCAGCAGATGGGCGGCGGCCAGCGCGAAGGTGATGGCGACCAAGTCGGTGTTGCCGTGATAGCCGGAGGTGGCGATCAGTACGGGGCTGGCGGCCACGCCCACTCCGCAGGCGACGGCGGCGCCGGTCGAGGCGCGCCGGCGCACGATTTCGAAGACGAGGAGCGCACAGCAGAAGTCGGCGATCGAGGCGGGCGATCTGATCAGCGTTCCGAAAGGGATGCCCAGTTCGGAGAGTTCGTTCAGACCGAGCAGCATCCATCCGGCCAGTGGCGGATGGTTGTACACGGGAAGTCCCGGCAGTGGCTGTTCGTAAATCCGAATGGGTCCGTAACGCACGATCGCCTTTGCGAAACCGTGAAAGATTCGCACATCGGCCGGGCCCGGCATATTCGCCGCGATCAGCATTCGGGTGACAAGACCCGCGACCGCGGCAATGAGCACCACCGCTCTTGCACGTGGCACGTCCCAGGTTTTGCATCGCATTCGGATACCCATGAAAACAGAACGTAGCAACCCGAAGACGTTGAGCGACGCACCGATGGCCACACTTGGATGGACCATTTCGTGAATGTGGCGCACACTCGTGCAAACATTCGCACCCCTGAATCACTCGAACGGTTCAGGGGTGGTGTGGGGGTTCCGGTGTTCCCGCCCGGCCGGCGGCAGTACCGGCCGGGCGGCGCGGATTACAGCATTCGGTCGACCACGGCCGCCGCCGCGTGCCCGTCGTCCAGGTCGCAGAAGTCCCGGCGGAATGCCTCGTACGCCTGCGCGTGTCCCGCGACGGCGCGTTCCGGGTCGCGCAGTGCCTCGACCAGGCCGGTGGAACCGGGGATCAGCGGGCCGGGTGCGCGGGCCTCGAAGTCGAAGCAGAAGCCGCGCAGGGTGTCGCGGTAGTGCGCCAGGTCGTAGGTGTGGAAGAGCATCGGGCGGCCGGTCCGGGCGAAGTCGAACATCAGCGAGGAGTAGTCGGTGACCAGGGCGTCGCTGATCAGCATCAGCTCGCCGACGTCCCCGTAGCGCGAGACGTCCCGGACGAAGCCGCTGCCGCTGTCCGGGAGGCGGTCGGCCACCAGGTAGTGGCGGCGCACCAGCAGCACGGTGTCCGCGCCGAGTTCGCGTTCGGCGGCGGCCAGGTCGAGCCGCAGACCGAGGGCGTAGCGGCCACCGCCGAGCGGCTGGTCCTCGCGCCAGGTAGGCGCGTACAGCACGACCCGCTTGCCCTCGGGGAGGGCGAGCCGTTCCCGTACCGCCGCTGCGACCTTGGCCCGGTCCGAGGCGTGGAAGATGTCGTTGCGGGGGTAGTCGCACTCCAGGATCTCGCCCCGGTAGCCGAACGAGCGCCTCAGCACGGGGGTGGAGAAGCTGTTCGGGGAGACCAGGAAGCTCCACTGGCGGGCGCGCTGCTCAAGGGTGGCGATGGAGGCGGCGTCGGCATGTGCGGTGCCCGCGAGGTCGAGACCGATGCGCTTGAGCGGGGTGCCGTGCCAGGTCTGGACGACGCACTGGCCCTCGCGCCGCTCGAACCACTGCGGGAGCTGGGTGTTGGTGACGACGTATCGGCTGCGGGCCAGCGCCTCGTGCCAGGCGGCGGAGCCGTGCTCGACGGCGGTGGCGCCCGCCGGGATCCGGGCCTGCTGGTCGCGCACCACCCACAGGTGCTCCAGCTCGGTGCCCCGCCGGACCACTTCCTCGTGGATCGCGCGCGGTGAGTCGGAGTACTGGCGGCCGTCGAAGCTGCTGTACAGCACCGCGGCGCACAGCGGTGCGGTGCGCCGGGTCCGGTACGCCTCGCGCAGCAGCCGCTTGCCGCGCGGGCCACGCTCCCCGGCGGTGAGCACCGACGCGCTGTTGATCAGCAACTGGTCGTGGAAGCGCCGCTCGACGGTGTACGTCCGGCCGGCGAGGGCGCGGGCGGCGGGCAGGGTGCGGTGGGCGGCGGCCGGGATGCGCAGCGGGGCGTCGTCCGTCTCGTCCCGCGCGCCCGGCTCGCGGAGGAAGAGGTACCAGTCCCCCTGGCCCAGAGGCAGTTTCCCGCCGGGGCCCTCGACGGCGTCCGGCCGGAGCGCGGCCCTGAACCGGCGGGCGTCGGCGGGCCCGGAGAGGGTGAGGGGGAGGACGGCCTCCTCGCCGTGGCCGCCGTGCCTGGCCACCAGCGCGACGGGCCGTTCCGGGGGGCCGGGGAAGCCGCCCTCCAGGAGGAGCTGTCCGTCCTGCGTCCAGGTCGCCAGGTCGACGGCGGGCTGCACGGTGCGGTCGGTGATCAGCAGGTTGCCGCGGGAGCCGGTGGTGAGACCCAGTTCGCGCCGCTCGTCGCCGTCCCCGGCCAACGGGTAGCGGCCGGGCAGGACCGGCCCCGGCACGTCGAGCGGTGTCCGGCGTCCGTCCGGTCCGACAAGATTCAGGCTGTACGGGACCTGGGAGTGCCCAGGCCCCCGTGCCGTGTCCGGCCGGGCGTCGGCGAAGGCGCCGAGCGGGATGTCCGCGGTGAACCGGCGCCATCCCGCCGCCGAGGGCACGGTCCCCTCGTGCACCGTCACCGGGCGGTCGATGGTGGTGCCGGAGGGGCGGTGGGTGAGCGCGAGGCTCAGCGGCCCCTTGCCGAGGCGGTCGCGGATCATGCCGTCGATGACCACGGCGGCGGTCCCGTCGCCGGTGTCGCCCGCGCGGTGCGTCTCGAAGCGGGCGTCGATCCGCTCGGCGTGCAGCACCAGCCTGCCGCCGTCGAAGGCGGGCACGATCCGGTGGTCGCCGTCGGGGCGGTGCACGGGCGGCGGTGCGGACACCTCGTCGGTGGACAGCTCGGAGCGGCGCAGCATGCCGTGGCCGGCGATGCCGATCTCCAGGCGCCAGGTGAGCCGTTCGATGCTGCCGCCCGGGTCGATGCGGAGCCTGGCCGGGTCGACAACGGTCTCGAAGCCCGACCGGTCGTAGTCGTGCAGGCTCTGCCGGGACCGGGCGGTGGCCTCCGGCTCGTCGACCGTGCGCAGCCGCAGCGGCACCACGTGCCGGCGCCCGGCCCGCAGCCAGCCGGCCCGGAATTCGGCTGTGCGCGAGCCGGCGGGCAGATTGCGGATGTACGCGTACCCCTTGAGGTGCAGCCTGCCGCCCTGCCAGTGGGCGTCCCGCAGCCGGGCGGTGAGCGGCAGGTCCCGCTCGCCCACCCGCAGCACCGAGCGCGGCACCGGCCGGGTGAGGGCCGGGAAGGACGCGCTGCGGCGGCGCAGGCCCCGCACCGCGAAGGCGCCCGGCTCGGCCTTGTCGAAGGCGAGCAGCTCCAGCAGTTCGCCGGTCCGCCGTTCGCGTACGAGGTGCCACATCAGCCGCAGCCGCAGCGGCAGCGCGTCGAGGACGGCCGGGTCGACCTGGTCGGTGAACTCGTTGGCGTACGTGAGGAAGGCGCGCCGGTACTCCTCGTCGCCGTCGGGCAGCGCCTCCATGAAGTACCAGAGGTCGTTGGCGAGCACATGTGCTTCGTACCGCCGTTTGTCGGCGGCGTCGCGGTGCTCGTCGAGGAAGGCGGAGACGCCCAGCACGTGCGAGACCCGGTCCTGGACGCCGCGGACGACGGCGCGCCGGGTGGTGATCGAGGCCGGCCGGTCGCGCCAGTGGTAGACGGGGTCCTTGAGGACGTCGACGGATCGGGCCAGGAAGTGGGCGGGCAGGACGACCGGGATGTCCTCGTAGAGGGCGCCGACCGGGAAGGCGAAGGCGTGCTCGTCCCAGAAGGACCGGCGGAAGACCTTGTTGCAGGCGATCCGGTCGGCGGCCAGGTCCCAGTCCCGGGAGATGTGGGTGCGCAGCCGGGTGGTGGCCATGGGTCTGCGGAAGTCGGGCGACTGCTGGAGCTTGCCGGAGGCCCGCAGCCGCAGCACATTGCCGGACGCGAGGTCCGAGCCGGTCTCGTCGAGGGCGCCGACAAGGAGTTCGTACGCGCGGGGCGGGAGCACGTCGTCGCTGTCGACGAAGGCGAGGTGGCGGGCGCCCGGATCGCAGTTGCGGACCCCGGTGTTGCGGGCGTGCCCGAGCCCGCCGTTGTCCTGGCTCACCAGCCGGAACCTGCCGTCCTGTCCGGCGAAGGCGGCGGCCAGGGCCGCGCTGTCGTCGGTGGATCCGTCGTCGACCATCACCACCTCCAGGTCGGCCATGGTCTGCTCCGCGAGCGACCTCAGGCAGTCCGTCAGATAGAGCTCGACGTTGTGGACGGGTACGACGACACTGAGCCGTGGCGGCATGTTGAGCACGTCCGTTCATCGGGGCCTGGTTGTCCGTACGGCTCAACCCCGTGGCGGGACGGGGGTCACCGGCAGCGGTCTCTCCCGAACGGGTGACATCGGCCGCGCTCCGGTTGCCGTCCACCCCCCGGACACCGGCCGGCCGGGCCGAGCGGCCGTGGCAGCGGTGCGCCCGGTCCAGCACCACGTACTGCGGACCGCGGCAGGCGGTCGCCGCCGGGGAAGAACGGATGCCGCCCCGGCGTCGCGGGCCGGTCCCGCACCGAGGTGCTAGCCGCGGCAGGCAACGTTTGCCCGTCGAGGAGCGGCGTCCGGTGCGTGCTCTCGACGTGCCGGCCGCGCGGCGAGAGTGCGTGCCGGGCGTCGCGACGGGGCGAACGTTGTCTGTCGCGGCGCTAAGGGCTGTCCCGCGGCCCGTCGTCCACGACGACGGGGGCTCCGGCCCACCGGCACCCGGCCGAGCACGGACTCGACGGTCGCCCCGAACGCGTGGGCGGGCACGACAGCACTGTGAAGCACGGCAGCCGAGCGCATCGCGCGGTCACCGTACGCCGGTCCCGTGTTCACCCGTTCGGGGCAGTCCCGGTGACCCGGGGCGTCCGCCCCGGTTGACCGGTCATGAAGCCGCGCCTCAGTGTCGTCGTCCCGGTCCACAACGTCGAGGACTGTCTGGAGGACTGCCTGTGCTCGGTGGCCGAGCAGTCGGTCACCGACATCGAGGTGGTCCTCGTGGACGACGGTTCGACGGACGGCAGTACGGCCATCGCCGAGGACTTCGCCGCCCACGACCGCCGCTTCCGCCTCGTGCGCCGCCCCAACGGCGGGCTGAGCGCGGCCCGCAACACGGGCGTGCGGCACACCACTCCGGGTGTGCCGTACCTGGCGTTCGCCGACAGCGACGACATCGTCGTCCACGACGCGTACGCACGGATGCTGGCCTCGCTGGAGTCGACCGGCTCGGACCTCGCGACCGGCAATGTGTGGCAGCTGAACGAGCAGGGGCGCCGTCAGGCCCGGCAGTACCGGTGGCTGACCCACCCCCGGGCGCGCACCCACATCAGCCGCGATCCCCGGCTGCTCGCCGACCGGGCCGCCTGGAACAAGGTCTTCCGGCGCTCCTTCTGGGACCGGCACGCCTTCTCCTTCCCGGAAGGAAGGCTCTACGAGGACGCCCCGGTGACGATTCCGGCGCACTACCTCGCCGGCTCGGTGGACGTGCTGCACGAGCACGTCTACTACTGGCGGGTGCAGGAGGGCTCGATCACCCAGCGGCGTACGGACGTACAGGGTGTACGGGACCGGTTCTCGGCGTGCGAGCAGGTCAGCGCGTTCCTGGCCGGCCGGGGAGGGGTGGCGGGCAGCGGTGCGCGGCGCCGCTACGACCTCTCGTGCCTGCGCGACGACTTCGTGTGCTTCCTGGAAGGGCTCGCCATGGGCGGGCCCGGGTACCGGGAGGCGTTCATGGCGGACGCCGGGGCGTTCCTGGACCGGATGGAGCGGATGGACGGGGCGGGCCGCGCGGACCGGGCCGTGGCGCACGAACTGCCGGTGGAGCTGCGGATCAAATGGCAGCTGGTGAAGGAGCACCGGCTCCCGGAGCTGCTGGAGGTGCTCGCCTTCGAACGGGCCAACGGCGCGGGGACGTTCACCGTCTGCGGGGTGCCGGGGCGGCGGCAGGGCGGTTTCCCCGGCATCCCGGACACCGCCCGCCTGTCCCGCAGCGATCTCCCGGCCGTGGCACGGCTGCTGGAGGCGCGGTGGGACGACGACGGGAAGCTGCGGCTGCGCGGTTACGCGTACCTCCGCAATCTGCCGGCCGCGACGCCGCGCCACGCGCTGAAGGTGGGGATGGTGCGCGCGACCCGTGGCCAGCAGCTGCGGACGGTGCCGGTCCGCGGTGTGCCCGCGCCCGAGGCGACCGTCGACTCCGGCCAGCAGGTGCACAGTTACGACCACTCCGGCTTCGAGATGGTCGTCGACCCGCGCCGGCTGCGGCCCGGCGGCTGGCTGGTGGGCATGATGGTGGCCGCCCAGGGCACGGCCCGCCGGGTGGCGCTGCGCGCCGTGGAGGCGGGGGCCGTCCAGCCGCTCGTCCACGACCTGGGCGACGGACGGCGGGCGGTGCTCGACTTCCGGAGCGGGCGGCTCCAGCTGAACCTGACGCAGCTGCCCGCCCGCTGCGAGACCCACCGCTTCGGCGCGGACCTGGAGCTGACCGGCAGGCTGTACGGGGGTGCCCGGCCCAAGGCCCTGGTGCTGACCTGCGACGGGGTCGCGGACCAGGAGTTCGGCCACCCCGTCGAATGCCGTCCGGACGACCGCTTCACGGTACGGATCCCGCTCGCCGACCTCGCCGGGATGGCGGCCGCGCCACCGGCCCCGCACCGGGCGCCGCGCGAGGTCGAGCCGGAGACCGGCGGGCGGTGGCGGGCGCTGCTGGTCCTGGCCGACGGGGAGCGGGTGCCGCTCGCGGCGGCCGGGGAGTCGGTGCCGCCGGTCGTGGCCGACGCGGCGGGCGAGCTGGTACTGGACCTGAGCGGTCAGCCGTTCGTGGACGGGGCCGTGTGGGCGCCGGACGGTGCGCTGCGGGTGGAGGGGGTGACCGGCGCCGGTACCGGCGTACGGCAGGAAGGGGGCCCTGACCGGCTCGTCCTGCGGCACGAGCGGCTGCGCGAGACGGTGTCGGTGCCCGTGACCTACGACGAGCGACGCTCGGGGGCGCCGGAGGGAAGGGAAGCGGGGGCGCGCGGGACGGCGTACGGGGGGTGCCGCTTCTCCGCGTTCCTGGCGCCCTCGGTGGCCGCCGGGCTGCACGAGGGCCGCTGGGAGGCCTATCTGGGCGGCCGGCCGGTCCGGGTGCTGACCGCGCTCGCCGCCCGGCTGCCGCTGCGCCGGGGCGGCCCGGTCGCCGGGGCGCCCGTGCCCGGCCGGGAGTTCGCCCTGGACCGCCGGTTCGGCGACCGGCTGACCGTGCTGGCCGGGCCGGTGCTCGCGCCCGCCGAACGCGGTGCGTATCGCCGGGCCGAACTGCGCGGCAGTCACTACCCGGCCCGGCGTGCGATGCCGCTGCGGGACGCGATCCTCTACACGGGTGGCGACTCGCCGCGCGCCGTCCATGCCGAACTCCTGCGCCGGGGCGTGAAGTCGGAGCACCTCTGGGTCACCGACGGCGTCCACGGACACGTCCCGTCCGGCGCCGTTCCGGTCGTCGAGCACAGCACCGCCTGGTACGAGGCGCTGGCACGGTCCCGCCGCATCGTCACCGCCGACCAGTTGCCCGAGTGGTTCGAGCGGCGGCCCGGCCAGACCGTCGTGCAGACCTGGCACGGCACCCCGCTCGGCCGCTTCGGCACGGATCTGGACGGCACCCTGTACGCCGACCACCAGCAGCTCGCCACGCTGGCGCACCGCTCGGCCCAGTGGTCCGTGCTGGTCTCCCCCAGCCGCCACTCCACCCCGCTGCTGCGGCGCGCGCTCGGATACGGGGGCGAGGTCCTGGAAGCCGGCTCCCCCGCCAACGACCTGCTCTTCTCGGCCGATCGCGCCAAGACCGCGGAGCGGGTACGGCGCAGGCTCGGTATCCCGGACGGCCGCCGGACCGCGCTGTACGCGCCGACCTACCGCGCCCAGCTGGCCCACCCCCCGGGTGCCGACGGCGAGCAGCCCCGCTACCGCTGGGACCCGGCGCTCGATCCGGCCGTGCTGGCACGGGCCGTCGGTGAGGCGCACACGGTGCTGGTGCGCCGCCACCCTCGGGTGACCGGGAGCGTGCCCGAGCGGCCCGGCGTACGCGACGTGTCGGCGCACCCGGACACCGCGGAGCTGCTGCTGATCGCCGATGTGCTGATCACGGACTACGCGGGCCTGATGTTCGACTTCGCGCACACGGGCCGCCCGATGCTCTTCCACACCCACGACCTGGCGCACTACCGCGACACGGTGCGCGGTTTCTGCCTGGACTTCGAGACCCGGGCACCGGGCCCGCTGCTCGCCGGCGCGGACGGCATCGCCGCGCTCCTGCGCGACGCCGACACCCTGGCCGCCGCGGCGGCCCGGCACACGGAGGCGTACGAGAGCTTCCGCCGGGACTTCTGCGACCTGGACGACGGCGGGGCGGCGGCCCGCGTCGCGGACCGGCTGCTCGCCGACGGTCAGGGCGTGTTTCGAAGGTAGCGCCGTCCGCCCGGAGGGCAGGGGCGTTTGGTGCGTGCGATCGCAAGGCGGAGGGAGGGGACGCAGCGGGCTGCGCCGACGACCGACAACGCGGCGAGCGATGGGCTCTCCCCTGCTCGAGCGAAGCCGAGAGCGTGGGGAAGTGCCGGGCGTTCCCGGCCAGGCGGGACTTTCGAAGCACGCCCTAGTCCGCCTTGAGGGCGGCGACGGCCGAAGCCGCCAAGTCGTCCAGGTAGCCCTTGGGCAGTGGGGCGCGGACGACGGCGAGCCGCCAGTAGAGCGGGCCGACGATCAGGTCCAGCGCCCGGTCCGGATCGCTGCCCTCGGGCAGCTCGCCGCGGGCCACCGCGTCCCGTACGACGACGGCGGCGATGCCCTGCTGCGGGTCCAGCAGGGCGGCCTTGATGGTGTCGGAGATCTCCGGATTGCGGGCCGCCTCGACCAGCAGGTCCGGGATCACCTGCGAGGCGACGGGGTGGCGCAGAGCGTAGGAGGCCAGTTCGAGCACGGCCCGGACGTCCCCGTACAGCGAACCGGTGGCCGGGGCCGGCATGCCCTGGACCGCGACGGCGGACACCAGGTCGAGCACCAGGGCCAGCTTGGACTTCCAGCGGCGGTACACGGCGGTCTTGCCGACGCCCGCACGCCGTGCGATCCCCTCCATCGACATCCGGGCGAAGCCCACCGCGGCCAGCTCCTCGAAGACGGCGCCCCGAATCGCATCGGTGACGTCCTCACGCAGCACGGCGGCTCCGGCGGGGACACGGCGGCGGGTTCCCGGGTCGGTGGTCATGGCCGAATCATAGTCCGTAACGACGGAACGGTTGCGTTGCGACGTAACAGCGCCCTACCCTCAGCGTTGCGACGAAACGGTCCCGTTCCGTCGGTCCTCGTCTCCTGCCCTCCCGTCGAAAGCGATCGTGGTGAGCCAGACAGCAAACCCGCCGGCCCCGGCCGGCACCCCCGCCGGTGCGGCCCTCCCGGTGTACGCACCGGGCGAGCTCGCCGCGCTCGCCGCCCGGCACGGACTGACGCCGAGCGGGGCCCGGCCCTCGCTGGTGGCGTACGTCCGGCAGCTGTGGGGGCGCCGGCACTTCATCACGGCGTTCGCCACCGCCAAGCTGACCGCCCAGTACAGCCAGGCAAAACTGGGCCAGATCTGGCAGATCATGACGCCGCTGCTGAACGCGACGGTCTACTACTTCATCTTCGGCATCCTGCTGAACACCAAGCGCGACGTCGAGGACTTCGTGCCCTTCCTCGTCACCGGCGTCTTCATCTGGACCTTCACCAGCAGCTCGATCACCGCGGGCACCCGGGCGATCAGCGGCAATCTGGGGCTCGTCCGGGCGCTGCACTTCCCGCGCGCCTCGCTGCCCATCGCCCTGGCGCTGCAACAGCTCCAGCAGTTGCTGTTCTCGCTGGGCGCGCTGGTGCTGATCCTGATCGGTTTCGGGCAGTTCCCCAAGCCGTCCTGGCTGCTGGCGGTCCCGGCGCTGTTCCTCCAGGCCGTGTTCAACACCGGTGTCTCCATGGTGGTGGCGCGGCTCGCCGCCCGGACACCCGACATCGCCCAGCTGATGCCGTTCGTCCTGCGCACCTGGATGTACGCGTCCGGGGTCATGTGGAGCGTGGACACCATGCTCAAGGGGGACCGGGTTCCGCACTTCGTGATGGTGATGCTGGAGTGCAATCCGGCCGCCGTCTTCATCGATCTGATGCGGTTCGCCCTCATCGACAGCTTCGGCGCGTCCCATCTCCCGCCGCATGTGTGGGCGATCGCCGCGGGCTGGGCGCTGGTCTGCGGGGTCGGCGGATTCGTGTACTTCTGGCAGGCGGAGGAGCGGTACGGACGTGGCTGACAACAACGAGCGGGTTCCGACCGTCGTCGTGGACGACGTCCACATCATGTACAAGGTCAACGGCGCCCGTACCGGAAAGGGCAGCGCCACCTCGGCGCTCAGCCGGATCGTCTCGCGCCGGCAGGCCCCCGGGGTGCGCGAGGTGCACGCCGTGAAGGGGGTGAGCTTCGCCGCCTACAAGGGCGAGGCCATCGGACTGATCGGCTCCAACGGCTCGGGGAAGTCGACCCTGCTCAAGGCCATCGCCGGTCTGTTGCCCGCGACGAGGGGCCGGGTGCACACCCAGGGCCAGCCCTCGCTGCTCGGGGTGAACGCCGCGCTGATGAGCGATCTGACCGGCGAGCGCAACGTGGTCCTCGGCAGCCTCGCGATGGGCATGACGCGCGCCCAGATCCGCGAGCGCTACCAGGGGATCGTCGACTTCTCCGGAATCAACGAGAAGGGCGACTTCATCACCCTGCCGATGCGTACGTACTCCTCCGGCATGGGCGCCCGGCTGCGCTTCTCCATCGCGGCCGCCAAGAGCCACGACGTCCTCCTGATCGACGAGGCACTGTCCACCGGGGACGCCAGATTCCAGCGGCGCAGCAAGGAACGGATCAGCGAGCTGCGCAAGGAGGCCGGCACGGTCTTCCTGGTCAGCCACAGCAACAAGTCGATCACCGAGACCTGCGACCGGGCGATCTGGCTGGAGGCCGGGACACTGCGGATGGACGGTCCGGCGGGCGAGGTCGTGGCGGCGTACGAGAAGTTCACCTCCGGCAAGAAGTAGCGGGCTTTCCCGTAACCCCTGGTGGATCGCCTGATCCGGCCTGATCCAAGCGAAAGCCCCTGGCGGCAACAGGAAAGGGAGGCGGCCACCGAAATCTCCGGCGACCGCCTCCCTTTCTCAGCGGCTAGGCGTGCGTACGCAGCAGGGTGCGCATCGTCCGCATCGCCACCGACAGGTTCGCCAGGTCGAAGGCGTCCGATCCCTGGATCTCCTCAAGGGTGGAGCGGGACCGCGTCAGGATCGCCGCGTTCTTCTCCTCCCAGGCCTGGAACCGCTCCTCCGGCGTCGAGGTGCCGTTACCCGCCGACAGCACGTCCGCGGTGAGCGCGGCGTGCGCGGCGTACAGGTCCTCCCGGATGGAGGCGCGGGCCATGGACTGCCAGCGGTCGGCCCGCGGCAGCTCGATGATCCGGTCCATCAGCTGGGTGATGCCCAGCCGGTCGGCGAGGTCGTAGTACACCTCGGCGACGGAGAGCGGGTCCTTCCCCGTGCGCTCCGCGATGGCCACGATGTCCAGCGCCGGGAAGGCAGAGGAGAATCCGGCGACCCGCTGGGCCAGCTCGCCCGGCACGCCCGCCTCGGTGAGCTCGTCCAGGATCGACTGGTACCACTGCAGGTCGGCGCCCATCAGCATCTTGGGCAGCTCGGCCCAGACCTGGTCGACGCCCGCCTTGAAGAAGTCGACCGTCGCGGCGATCTCCAGCGGCTGCGGCCGGTTGCCGAGCAGCCAGCGCGAACCGCGCTCGACGAGCCGGCGCGAGTGCAGCCGGATCCGGGTCTGCACATCGGCGGCGACCTCGTTGTCGAGCGCCTCGACGGCGTCCCACACCTGGCCGAGGCCGAAGATCTCACGGGCCACGAACTGCGCCCGCACGATCTCCTCGACCGAGGCGCCGGTCTCTTCCCGCAGCCGGTGCAGGAAGGTCGAACCACCGCTGTTCACGGTGTCGTTGACCAGGACCGTGGTGATGATCTCGCGCCGCAGCGCGTGCCCGTCGACCGCCTCGGGGAACTGCTCGCGCAGCTGCTCCGGGAAGTAGGCGTGCAGCAGCTTCTGCAGGTGCGGGTCGTCCGGCAGGCTGGTCCGGATCAGCTCCCGGGCCGCGGTGATCTTCGTGTAGGCGAGCAGCACGGCCAGCTCGGGCTGGCTGAGCCCCTTGCCGGCGTTGAGCAGCTCACGGATCTGGCGGTCGGTGGGCAGGAACTCCAGACCGCGGTCGAGGTCGCCGTCCCGGCCCAGTCGGCGCATGAAGCGCTGGTGGGCGTGGAGCAGCGAGTGCGACTGGGAGGTGGCGTTGGCGAGCGCGACGTTCTGCGCGTAGTTGTTGCGCAGAACCAGGCGGCCGATCTCGTCGGTCATCTCGGCGAGCAGCTTGTTGCGCTGCTTGACGGTCATGTCGCCGTCCCGGACCAGGCCGTTGAGCAGGATCTTGATGTTCACCTCGTGGTCGGAGGTGTCCACGCCGGCGCTGTTGTCGATCGCGTCGGTGTTGATGTGGCCGCCGCCCCGGGCGAACTCGATCCGGCCGAGCTGAGTGGCGCCGAGGTTGCCGCCCTCGCCGACGACCTTGGCCCGCAGGTCCTCGCCGTTGACCCGGATCGCGTCGTTGGCCTTGTCGCCGACGTCCGCGTTCGACTCGGCGGAGGACTTGATGTACGTACCGATGCCGCCGTTCCACACCAGGTCCACGGGGGCCTTGAGGATGGTCTGCATCAGATCGGCGGGCGTCATCTTGGTGACACCCGGCTCGATGCCGAGCGCCTCTCGGATGTGCGCGTTGATCGGGATGGACTTGGCGCTGCGCGGGTGCACGCCGCCGCCCGCGGAGAGCAGGTCCTTGTTGTAGTCGGCCCAGGAGCTGCGGGGCAGCTCGAACAGACGGCGGCGCTCGGCGTACGAGGTGGCTGCGTCCGGGGACGGGTCGATGAAGATGTGCCGGTGGTCGAAGGCCGCGACGAGCCGGATGTGCTCGGAGAGCAGCATGCCGTTGCCGAACACGTCACCGGACATGTCACCGACGCCGACGACGGTGAAGTCCTCGGTCTGGGTGTCGTGGCCCAGCTCGCGGAAGTGCCGCTTGACGGACTCCCAGGCGCCGCGGGCGGTGATGCCCATGCCCTTGTGGTCGTAGCCCGCGGAGCCGCCGGAGGCGAAGGCGTCGCCGAGCCAGAAGCCGTACGAGACGGCGACCTCGTTGGCGATGTCGGAGAAGCTCGCGGTGCCCTTGTCGGCGGCGACGACCAGGTAGGTGTCGTCCTCGTCGTGCCGGACGACGTCCGTGGGCGGCACGACCTCGCCGGCCACCATGTTGTCGGTGATGTCGAGCAGGGCCGAGATGAAGGTGCGGTACGAGGCGATGCCCTCGGCCATCCAGGCGTCACGGTCGACGGCCGGGTCCGGGAGCTGCTTGGCGACGAAGCCGCCCTTGGCACCGACCGGCACGATGACGGTGTTCTTCACCATCTGCGCCTTGACCAGGCCGAGGATCTCCGTACGGAAGTCCTCGCGCCGGTCCGACCAGCGCAGACCGCCTCGGGCGACCTTGCCGAAGCGCAGGTGCACACCCTCGACGCGCGGTGAGTAGACCCAGATCTCGAAGGCCGGGCGGGGTGCCGGCAGGTCCGGGATGGACTGCGGGTCGAACTTCATCGAGACGTAGCCGTGCGGCTTGCCGTCTTCCCCGCGCTGGAAGAAGTTGGTGCGCAGGGTGGCCTTGATGACGGTGAGGAAGGACCGCAGGATGCGGTCCTCGTCGAGCGAGGCGACCTGGTCCAGGGCTCCGTCGAGCTCTTCGAGGAGGCCGTCGATCAGCTCGGTGCCGGCGCGCTGCCGCTCCGGGGACATGCGGGCCTCGAAGAGCGAGACCAGCAGCCGGGTGGTGTGGACGTTGTTGTGGAGCGTGCTCTCCATGTAGTCCTGGCTGAACGTCGACCCGGCCTGGCGCAGGTACTTCGCGTAGGCGCGCAGCACCATCGCCTGGCGCCAGTTCAGACCGGCGCCCAGCACCAGCGAGTTGAAGCCGTCGTTCTCGGCCTCGCCGGTCCACACGGCGGCGAAGGTGTCCTGGAAGCGGTCGCGGGCGTCGTCGGCGAGGAAGTTGCCGTTGGTCTGCGGCATCCGGAGGCCGAAGTCGTAGATCCAGGCGTGCGTACGGTCCGCGCAGCGCAGCTCGTACGGACGCTCGTCGACGACCTCGACACCGAGCCGCTGGAGCGCCGGGAGCACGGCGGAGAGGGAGACCTGCTCGCCGGTCCGGTAGATCTTGAAGCGGCGCTCGCCGGGGGCGGCACCGACCGGCTCGTACAGGCTGAGGGCGAAGTCGGTCCCGTCCTGCTTGAGCGCTTCGAGGTGGACCAGGTCGGCCACGGCGGAGCGCGGCGTGTGGTCGGCCTTGTAGCCCTCGGGGAAGGAGTGGCCGTACTGGCGCAGCAGCTCGGCGGCGCGTTCCTCGCCGCACTCGGCGCCCAGCGCCTCCTGGAAGCCGTCGGCCCAGGAGCGGGCGGCCTCGACGAGCCGGGCCTCGATGCGGTCGGTCTCGGCGTCGGTGAGGTCGGGCAGCTCGGTGCCGGGCGCGACGCGGACGACGAAGTGCAGCCGGGAAAGGATCGACTCGGTGTTCCAGGCGGTGAAGTCGACGCTGGTGCCGCCCAGCTCCTCCTTCAGGATGTCGATCAGGCGCAGCCGCACACCGGTGGTGTAGCGGTCGCGCGGCAGGTAGACGATCGCGGAGTAGTAGCGCCCGTACTCGTCCTGGCGCAGGTAGAGCCGCAGCCGGCGGCGCTCCTGGAGGTACAGCACGGAGGTGACAACGGAGCGCAGCTGGTCGACGGGCGTCTGGAAGAGCTCGTCGCGCGGGTACGTCTCCAGGATCTGCAGCAGGTCGCGGCCGTCGTGGCTGTTGGGCGAGAAGCCCGCGCCCTCGAGCACCTCGGCGACCTTGCGGCGAATGACGGGCACCCGGCGCACGGACTCGGTGTACGCGGCGGAGGAGAACAGCCCGAGGAAGCGGCGCTCACCGATGACGTTGCCGTCCGCGTCGAACTTCTTCACGCCGACGTAGTCGAGGTAGCTGGGGCGGTGGACGGTCGAGCGGCTGTTGGCCTTGGTGAGGACGAGGAGCTTGCGCTCACGGGCCTTGGCCCGGGCGTCGGCGGGCAGCCGGTCGAAGGACGGGCTGACGGGGTGCGCCTCGTCGACGCTGTGGTGCGGGTCGGAGCGCAGGATGCCGAGACCGGTGCCGGGGATGGCGGCCAGCGAGTCGGTGTCCTTCAGCTCGTACTCGCGGTAACCGAGGAAGGTGAAGTGGTCGGCGGCGAGCCAGCGCAGCAGCTCCCTGGCCTCGTTCACCTCTTCGTCGCCGAGGCCGTCGAGCGGCTCGGCGGGCAGGTCGTCGGCGATGCGCAGCGCGGCGTCGCGCATCTTGTCCCAGTCCTCGACGGTCTCCCGTACGTCGGACAGCACGCGCAGCAGGTCGGCGGCGATCTGCTGGAGGTCGGCGCGGTCGGTCTCGCGGTCGATCTCGACGTGGATCCAGGACTCGACGAGCGCGTCGTGCGGCAGCTCGTTCTTCTTGCTCTCGGCGCCCGCGGCGCCCTTGCGGTCTGCCGTGATGCCGTTGCCCTCGGTGAGGACCTCGATGAGCTTGCCGGTGACGTCGCGCCGCACGACGACCTGCGGGTGGATCACGACGTGGATGCCGCGCCCCTGCCGGGACAGCTCATTGGTGACGGAGTCGACCAGGAACGGCATGTCGTCGGTGACGACCTCGACGACGGTGTGGCTGCACGTCCAGCCGTTCTCCTCGACGGTCGGGGTGTGCACCCGGACGTTCGCCGTACCCTGCGGGCGCGTCTCGGCGAGCCGGTAGTGGGAGGAGGCGGCACCGAAGACGTCCACCGGGTCGCGGCCCGTGATGTCCTCCGGAGCGGTGTGCAGGTAATAGCGCTGGAGGTAGGAGAGGAGCAACTCCTGTCCGGACCGCTCCTGCTCGGCCCCGGCGGCCGCAACACGCACCCGGGAGGTACCTCCCGGGCCACCGACACCACCGCCCGGGCTGTTGTCAGCTACCTTGGCGGCCCGTGCGAGCAGCTCGGCCTTGGCTTCGTCCAGCTTGGTCTGCATGTCCTCTGGCTCCTGTCGCGCGCCGTTGCGAGACGTAGGTGGAAAAGACGACGTACCGCCACGACACGGGGTTTCCGGTCTGATTCGACGCTATGCCGCTATGAGAGACGCCCGGGACCATATTGGCCAATTTTGGCAGTGGGTCCGGACTACGGGGATCAGCGAAGGCCCGGGTGCGGTGGCACTCCGGGCGCAGGCCGGGGGCTTCACTGCCCCCGAGGCGTATCGCGCTGATCACGGGGTCCAGGCTATATCGCCCGCCCCCGTGACCGTCACGAGCCGTTTGTGTAAAAAGATGAGCCCGAACTTTGACACTCTGGACAGCGCGCGAGGCCGTATTGCCGCACTCTGGTAGACGGAACAGGCCGACGACCCGTGGGAGCCCCGACATGGCACCGAAGATCCTGATCGTCACCGGCGACGCCGCCGAGTCCCTGGAAGTCCTCTATCCCTATCAGCGGCTGCGCGAGGAGGGGTACGACGTCCACATCGCGGCCCCCGCCCGCAAGACGCTCCGCTTCGTGGTCCACGACTTCGAACCGGGCTTCGACACGTACACCGAGAAGCCCGGCTACACCTGGCCCGCCGACCTGGCCTTCTCCGAGGTCGACCCCGGGGACTACGTGGCGCTGGTCGTCCCTGGCGGCCGGGCGCCCGAGTATCTGCGCAACGATCCCGAGCTGCGCAAGCTCCTCAAGGCCTTCTTCGACTCGGACCGGCCGGTGGCCCAGATCTGCCACGGCCCGCTGATGACGGCGGCGGTCGGCGCGCTGGCCGGCCGGCATGTCACCGCCTATCCCGCGCTGGAGCTCGACATGCAGGCGGTGGGCGCCACCTTCGAGGACCACGAGGCGGTGGTCGACGGCACCCTGGTCTCGTCCCGGGCGTGGCCGGACCACTCGGCGTGGATGCGCGAATTCCTGAAGATCCTCCGCACAAAGGCCCCCGTGACCACCTGACGCCCCCTTCCGGGTCCTCCCTCACCCGACAATCTGCTCGGCAAGCTGCGCCGCCTCGGCCAGACTGTCCACCACCGGCACCCCGACCGCCTCCAGGCTGGCCCTGCTGTGCGATCCACCGGTGTAGAGCACCGCTTTCGCACCGACGTGGGCCGCGGCCACGGCGTCGTCCACCGCATCACCGATGACCACCGTGTGCTCGACGGATATCCCGTCCAGCGCGGCGATGTGCCGCTCCATGTGCCGGGCCTTGCTGCCACCGGACGGCCCGGTGCGCCCGTCGACCCGTACGAAGCGCCGCTCTATGCCGTACCCCCGCACCACGGGGACCAGCTGGTCGTGCCCGTACATGCTCAGGAGCGACTGGCTGCGCCCGGCCAGCTGCCACTGCGTGAGCAGCTCCTCGGCGCCCTCGGTGAGTCCGCAGGCGGCCCGCTGCTCGGTGTAGTACCGGTGGAAGATCCCGTCCATCCGCTCCCACTCGGCCTCCGTGGGCTGTCGGCCCATCAGCCGTTCATAGAAGCGGGGGATCGGGATGCAGTACATCTCGCGGTACTGCTCAAGTGTGATCGGCTCCAGGCCGACCTCGCCGAACGCGGCGTTCGTCGCGCCGACGACCGCTTCGTTGTCGTCGAGCAGCGTGCCGTTCCAGTCCCAGACCAGATGAGTGCGGTGCTTCCCATGCGTCACCATGCATAGAAAGTACCCGCCGCCTCCGACACCCGTTCGGACTCTCCCGGCTTCGGCTTCGGCTTCGGCTTCGGCTTCGGCTTCAGCCGATCAGATTCGGAATCTCCTGGATGCCGAACCACAGCAGCTCGTGGTCCTCGGCTCCGTCCACCGTGAACTGCGCGTCGTCGTCACCGAGGTCAGCCGCGCCCAGCGCCGCAGCAGCGGCCGTGACGTCCTTCGTCGCGTCGTCCGCGTCGACATGAACCGCGGCGGCCTTGGCGAGCGCCACGGAAGCGGCGATCCGCACCTCGCCGAGCGAGGACGGGTCGAAGCTGTGGTCCGGGTCCGCGACGGCCGTGCCGTCCGGCACTTCGACGGCCACGACAACGCGCCTGCGGACCGCGTCGGGGTTCTGCGCGATCATGCGGAGCGAGGCGGAGGCGGCCCGGTTGAGCGCCGCGTACTCCAGCTCCTCGATGTCGTCCGAGACGTACCACTCGCGCAGCGCGGGGGTCACCGCGTAGGCGGTGAGCGGGCCGGGGCCGATCTCGCCCGCCCGGTGCGCCGCTGCGAGACCGGACAGGGTCAGAGGGACGTACACGCGCATGGCCGGGTCGCTTTCGTAGTCGGAAACTCCCTCAGGATACGTGTGACGTCCCCCTTTGGGGTCACGTGCACCGATACCGCTCCGTCCACCCGGCAACCGCCCCTCACCCTCCCTGCGCCCGTCTCACGCCCCGCCCGATGCCGGGCGCATCAGCCGGATAGGTGATTCCCCCCGATCGCTCCCGGCACTCCGCCGGCGCTTGCGGCCGCTCGGCCGTCGCCGTAGAAGATCCACAGCAGAAGTTACCGCCCGGTATTCGCCGGGCCTCTGAAGCACGGGGGCGATGATCGATGAGCACGAACAGGACCCGGCCCACTGGACGACGCGACCAGCGCAGGCCCGAAGCCGTACCACCCCAGCGCACGCGGACTGCCCGGCGCGTACGCCCGCACCACTGGTTCGCCGAACGCCTCCTGGCGGTCCTGAGCGGCCAGCGGCCGGTGCACTGGATGCTCGGCCACACCATCGGCGAGGCCTACGACCAGCTGGCCGAACTGGCGCCCCGCACCCCGCTGAGGGGCCGCGGCGCCCGCCCCGTCATCCGCATGTGCCACGGCGCCCAGCCGGTCCCCGGGGTGGTTGAGGCATGCGCCAGCATCGCGGCGGGCGAGCAGGTACGGGCCATGGCCTTCCGCCTGGAACAGGGCACCGACCTCCGCTGGCGCTGCGCAGCAGTGGAACTCGGCGACGAACACCTCCGTCCGTCCCCAACCCGCTAGGGCAGCCCCGCCCCGCCCTCCCCTGCCCCCATCTCCGACACCCGGGGCCCGAGGCGGGGGCGGGATGGAAGAAGGGTCGGGCAGGGCGGGAGACGACTGAGACAGGAGGACGAGATCGGGGGCCGGCACCGAGGGCGGGCGAGGTCGGTGGACCGGGCACGGAGGAAGGCGCAAAGCCCGGCCAGAAGCACGAGGCAGCAGCCTCACAACCGATTCCGGCCCGCCAACGCACAGGGAGGCGGGCAAGCGAACAACGGGAAGCCCGGGGCCGAGGCCCCGGGCTTCCCGTTCTCGGCCGGTCCAGCAGTCCAGCGTGAGATGCCGGGCTCCGCGATCAGGGCCCCCGCACACCGCGCCCGACCGCCCCGCCACAACCCCTCGAAACCTCGCACACCTCAAGCAACAAATCCCCGGGCGCCCGGAGCCGCGCTCGCGTCCCGCACCCCGCCCCCCTTCCCCCTCTCAGCCGCTCCGCCGCCCTCCCCGCACCAGCCTCTCCAAGCTCGCCGGCCGCCCCTAAAGGCCCCGCCCCGGCGCCCGGCCCCTCTACCCCCCTTCCAAGCCCCTCCTGCCCCCTTCGGGCCCAACCGGGCCAACTCCCCGCCCGCCTCCTATCGCAACGCCCCTGCAGCCTCTGCCGACCCCGCCCAGCCCTTCCAGCTGCACTCCGTCTCGTTCCCACCGGCCCTCCACGCTCTCTCCCGACCGACTGCGGCGCACCGGCCCACTCCGCCCCGGGCCACTTCGGCCCCGCCGGCCCACCCCCCGCTTGGACCCCACTGCCCCTCCATGACTGCACCGGTCTTCTCTGGCCCCACTGCCCCTCCCGAAACCGGGGCTCTGCCCCACCCCCTCAGCCCCTCTGGCGATTGAGGAGCGGG
>NZ_JBSFET010000068.1:0-33699 GCF_053594575.1 Streptomyces sp. NPDC001880 | reverse complement strand
GGCCGAGCGGACCCTGATCGGCGGGCCGGCGAGCGCGGAGGCGTACGCCGCCGCGGCGGATGCCGAACTGGTCGCCGCCGAGCCCCTTCCCGAGAACGGTTACAAGATGACGCTGATGCGCAATCTGGTCATGGCCGTGCTGACCGAGCTCACCGAGGAGGTCTCCCGATGACCACGACGACCGGGGTCGCCGCCGTGACGGGAGCCGTCGGCTCCGCCCGCACCCGCGTGGAGGGCCGTGACAAGGTCACCGGGGCAGCCCGCTACTCGGGAGAGGTTCCGTTCCCCGAACTGACCCACGGATGGATGGTGTTGTCGACCGTCGCCCGCGGACGGATCCGTTCCGTGGAGGATGTCCCGGTCCTGGCCATGCCGGGCGTTCTCACCGTGCTGCACCACGGGAACGCTCCGCGCGTCGATACCGACTACATGGGCATGCTGGGGCGACCGAACCCGATCGTGGGGCTCTTCCAGCACGACCGCGTGCCCTTCGCGGGCTGGCCCGTGGCATTGGTGGTGGCCGAGACATCCGAGCAGGCCAGGGAGGCCGCCGAGGCACTGGTGGTCCAGTACGACGAGGAACCGCACGATGTCGTTTTCCACTCCGGCCGTTCGGACGCCTACACGCCTCAGAACACCCCCATGGTCCGGGCCGAGACGGAGAAAGGGGACGTGGAGGCTCAACTCGACGCCTCCGCCGTGGTCGTGGACGCGGAGTACACCACTCCGGAGGAGCACCACAATCCGATGGAGCCGCATGCGGCAACGGCTCGCTGGGACGGCGGCCGGCTCGATGTCATCGACTCCAATCAGGGCAGCAGTTGGGTGGCGAGCGAGCTCGCGCAGCTCTTCTCCCTGGATCCGGCCTCCGTGCGGGTTCGGTCCGAACATGTCGGGGGCGCCTTCGGGTCGAAGGGTCTGAGTGCGCACCAGGTGGCGGCCGTGATGGCCACGACCCTCCTCCATCGTCCGGTCCGCGTCGTGCTGACGCGCCGCCAGATGTTCTCGCTCATCGGTTACCGCAGCCCCACGGCACAACGGATCCGGCTCGGTGCCGACTCCGACGGCCGGCTGCGTGCCTTCGACCACCAGGCACAGAGTCTCACGTCGACCGTGCACGAATTCGTCGAGTCGAGCGCCGTGCTGGGACGGGTGATGTACGACGCCGACGCGCATCACACCCTGCACCGGCTCGTACGGCTCGATGTCCCGACTCCGACGTGGATGCGCGCTCCGGGTGAGGCGCCGGGGTCCTTCGCGCTCGAATCGGCCCTCGACGAGCTGGCCGAGAAGTGCGGGATCGACCCGATCGCGCTGCGCGTGCGAAACGAACCCGAGGCGGGTCCGGTGTCCGGGCTGCCGTTCAGCAGCCGCAATGTGCTGGCCTGCTTCGAGGAGGGCGCCCGGAGGTTCGGCTGGGTGGACCGGGACCCTCGTCCCGGACTGCGCCGCGAGGGTCGCTGGCTGCTCGGAACGGGAACGGCGGCCGCCACCTACCCCTCTGGGGTGGGGCCGTCCACCGCGGCCGTGACCGCGGAGGCCGACGGGAGCTTCACGGTACGGATCAACGCGGCGGACGTGGGAACAGGGGCGCGGACCGCGATGACCCTGGTCGCCGCGGACGCGCTGGAGGTTGATCCGGACCGCGTCCGGGTACGCATCGCGGACAGCGACCTCGGCCCGGCGATGATCGCCGGAGGCTCGATGGGGACGCGCTCCTGGGCGTGGGCGGTGACGGTCGCTGCGAACGCACTGCGGGAGCGCCTGCCTCTCGGCGGCGGCATTCCGCCGGAGGGGATCACGGCCCGGTCGAACACGGCCGAGGCCATCGGAGCTCTCACGAAGAAGGAACGTCACTCCTTCGGAGCGCAGTTCGCGGAGGTCGCGGTGGATGTCGACACCGGTGAAGTACGTGTGCGACGGCTGCTCGGCATCTTCGCCGCAGGCACCATCGTCAACCCGCTCACCGCCCGCAGCCAGTTCATGGGCGGAATGGTCTGGGGGCTGTCGATGGCGCTCCACGAGGAGGCCGTCAGGGACCGGGCCTCGGGCAGCCACGTCGGCGCCGACCTCGCCGGCTACCACTTCGCCTCGCACGCCGATGTGCCGATCATCGAGGCGGACTGGGTGGACGACCCCGTCCCGGGCGATCCGGTCGGGATCAAGGGCATCGGTGAGATCGGCATTGTGGGCGTGGCCGCCGCGATCGCCAACGCGGTGTGGCACGCGACCGGTGTACGTCACCGTGGCCTGCCGATCCGTCCGGACCGTGTCCTGCGTGCGGCGGCCGACGCCCGGCGCCGGGCAGCGGGAGGAGCCGTGATTCCTTGACATCGCCGAGGAACTGAACCGGTGGTTCGAGGAGGACCGGGACTTCGCCGTCGCCACCGTAGTGACCGTCAGCGGCAGCGCGCCGCGCCTTCCCGGCGCCGCCCTGGCCGTCGAGGGTGACGGCACAGCCATCGGTTCCTTCTCCGGCGGTCGCGTGGAAGGCGCGGTGTACGACCTGTGCGTCCGGGCGCTCCAGGACGGGCGGACGGTACGCGGGAGGTTCGGATACGACGACGAGGACGCCTGCGCGGTGGGGCTCACCTGCGGCGGTGTCATCGAGGCCCTGGTCACACCGGTGCGTACGGACGCGCCGGTGTTCCGGGCCTGGGTGTCGGCCGCGGACCGGGGAGAGCCGACGGCCTTGGCCAGGGTGGCCCGGGGCCCGGTGGAACTGCTCGGCAGAGCACTGTTCGTGCGCCCCGACGGCTCGCACGAGGGGAGCCTCGACGGCCGTCCGGAGCTGACCGGACGGCAGCGGAGGAGGCCCACGCGATGCTCGAAACGGGCCGCACCGGCACCGTCGAGATCGCGGAGGACGGGTCACGCTGTTCGGGCGGCGTGACGCTGTTCGTGGAGTCGCAGGTGCCGCCGCCCCTGATGGCCGTCTTCGGCGCCGTGGACTTCGCGACAGTGCTCGTGCGGGCGGGCAAGTTCCTCGGCTACCACGTGACCGTGTGCGATGCCCGGCCGGTCTTCGCCGCTCACGCCCGTTTCCCCGAGGCGGACGAACTCGTGGTCGACTGGTCGCACCGCTGTCTCCGGCGCACCGCGGCCGATGAACGAACCGTTCCGTGCGTGCTCACCCATGACGCCAAGTTCGACGTTCCGCTCCTGGAGACGGCGCTGCGGCTGCCGGTCGCGCTCGTCGGTGCGATGGGCACCCGCCGCACCCATGAGGACCGCAACCGCCGCCTTCGCGAAGTCGGCATCACCAAAGCTGAGTTGACCCGCATCAAGATCGCTTGCCACACGTGGCCCGGTGCGATCCGGGACGGGAAGCGGCGGTTACGGCGAGCGGCGGCAAAGTGACTCAGGCGGTCCGTGTCCCCACCCGCCGGCAGGTGGGGACACGGCTGACCGCACCGCCGTCAGGGCCCGGTGCTTCGGTCAGCGCCCAGGGGCTGCTGGATCAGAACACGAACGGGCCGGGCGACTGAGTGGAGGTCGCATTGCAGGTCGCGGTGATGCCGAAGACCACGACCTTGAGCGACTTGGCCACCAGGCTGTCCCCCGAGGCGACGGTCCCCTTGAGCGGCCCCGTCGAAACAGGACTTCCGGCAGGGATGGCGGGGTTGGAGTTACCGGTGAAGGTCACCGTGCTCGCCCCCTTGTTGGTGAGCGTGAGTGTCGAATTGACCGAGTTCGCGCCGACGCTGATCGGTGCCGTGATGGCGGACGTCGAGACGTTGATGACCGCGCTCGTGCCGGTCTGGGTGGCAGTGAGGGTCGCGCTGCCCGAGCCGTATGTTCCGCAGTCGAAGGAAATGGTGGCGGTGGTGGGGGTGACCGCCTCAGCCGTGGGTGCGAGCGCGAGTGCGCCCGCGGCGAGGGCGGAACAGATGGCGAGTCGCCTTGTGCCATGCCTCATGGTGATTGCCCTTCATGTGGGGGGACTTCCGGCGCAGTGAATTCGACGTGCGCGCCGGAACGCAGCATTTCCCTGACGAACCGTCAGGATCGACTGCTTCCCCATTGAGGCACGCCCCCCTTGAAGCAACAAGGCACATCACCATGATTCTTGACATGCTACGGCCAATTTCGGTCACGCGCCCCCTGACCGCCCAAACCCGCTGCCACGGCCCGGTTTCCCCTGGCCGTGCCGTCAGGAGGGCAGCTTCAGGTCCGTGCAGCCATGACGCTGCGCCGCCCGTACGGCAAAGGCGCGCAGAGCGGTGCGGAGGTAGACGCGCGACGGAGCCGCATACTCGGTGTCGTTGACGGCGAACAGGGCGCGAGGGCCCGTACCGCATGCGGCGCTCGCCCAGGCGCCGTGGCGGCCGGCGCCCGCGTCGCCGTCGTAGCCGCCCGGGTCGTCGTCAGCGGTGAGGAGCCGCTGCGCGTACGGGCCGAACGCGGCGCCGAACCAGGAGAGTTCCTCGTCCCGCACCAGGACCAGCGGCAGCACGGCGAAGAGCGCGATCCTGCGCATCCACTTCACAGGGGGGCGTTGCCCTCCCCGTATCGATCACGCACTCCAGCGTGTCACCCGTGGCCCGGGGCGACACTCGCGGGTCCAGAAATGATCACCGCTGTGGCCTCTGAGCAGCCCGGATCACAGCACCTGGGCCTGTCCCTTCCCCCGACAGCGTTGGGCATCCTGCGTCGCGACGTCGTGGACCTCGCCGCCGGAGTTGCCTGGGTACCAGGCGATCTCGTCCAGACCCCCGTAGCGGTCGCCGGAGGTCCCGGCTCGGCATCCGTACTCCCACTCCGCCTCGGACGGGAGTCGACAGCCCGCCTGCGTGTGGTCCGGCGCATCGAGCCGGTGCGCCGGACCGGCAGCGCCGCGGGTGGGTGCCTCACCCTGCCGTCCCCTGGTCAAGTGACTGTGCAGACAGGCGCGTTCGTGGCCGAGTCAGTCGCCGCCGCCGGACTTGGTGGTCCAGAGCGGATCGATGTGGCCGAGCCAGGCGTCCTGCTCGTCGGCCAACGGCTTTTCCAGAGGAAGCGGAAGGAAGCGGCAGGCGAAGCCGAGGCCGGCGTCATCGCCGTCTCCTCGGACCTGGTGCTCCCACTCATCAGGAGTGTCGGCCGGCGCGCGGAGGAAGAAGAAGGTGGTCCTGCGCGGCTGCCCCGTGTCGGGATGCGGCTTGTCCTCCACGGCGACTCTCCGGATCAGGGTGGCCGACGAAAGCCCGGTTTCTTCAACGACCTCTCGCAGGACAGCCTGTTCCAGTTCCTCGTCCGGTCCTGCTCCACCAGCGGGGACCTGGCTACCGGCCGCCGGCATGCCCATGTGCTCGAAGACCAGCAATTCGGATATGGAACGGTGCCGGATCACGTATGCGGCAACGCGGATTCCCGGTCGGGTCATACGCGCATTGTCCGACATCGGCATCGCACGCCGAGCCGGACCGTTCGCAGGAAGGTCAGGACTGGAACCCGGACTTCTGGTTCGTCCACGAACCCGACCGACAGCCCGACCTCGTCCATCTCAAGGAGTTGCCTGCACGCCTCGCTCCCGAAACCCTCGCGGCGGTTCTCCGGATCAAGCAAGCATGGGCAGACCAGACCATGCAGAGTACGGAAAGTCGGTGCAGAGCGCCGACATTTGCCAGTCGGTCCGGGTCGACCGCGTCCGTACGCCTGAGCAGCTCGAGGAGTGGCGTGCCCGCGCGGCGTCCTGGGCACGGTTCCGGACGCATATTCTTCGCTGATGACCGACGACTCCTTGCTGCTGAACGTCCGGTTCGACGACATCGGACTCGTCGTGACCGAAGAGCCTGATGAGGACGGGGTGTACAGCCTCCCCCGCCGTGGCCACGCACCGGACAGCTCGTGGTGTTCGCTGCCTCTGGCCGAGGCATTGCACGCGCGGATCCGTCC
Organism: Streptomyces sp. NPDC001880; assembly: GCF_053594575.1. Lineage (NCBI taxonomy): Bacteria > Bacillati > Actinomycetota > Actinomycetes > Kitasatosporales > Streptomycetaceae > Streptomyces > Streptomyces sp. NPDC001880. The sequence goes on along the minus strand of NZ_JBSFET010000068.1, from coordinate 27,822 downwards.
CGTCGGAACCGTGGAGACCGTGCTGCGGGACTGGGTGTCGGGTGGCCCGGCGCGGGGAGTGGCCTCCTGGGACGATCCGGCGGCCGCTGATCCGGTGCGGGTACGGGCCGGCGCGGTGGTGATTCGTGACGGGCGGATACTGCTCATCGGCTTCGAGGAAGACGGGCAGCCGTTCTACGAGATCCCCGGCGGTGGGGTCGAGGGCGGCGAGACACTGCATGCCGCGGTGATCCGCGAGCTGCGGGAGGAGTCCGGGCTGAGCGGCGAGGTGGTCAGGGAAGTGGCCCGCGTCTGGAAGGACGGTCGCCGTGAGCATTACTTCCTTCTGCATGCCGAAGGTGCGATCGGTGCCCGTGCGGAACTCGACAATCACGGTGGGACGCCCACTTGGGTACCGGTCGGCCATCTGCACGCCACCCCGGTGTGGCCGCGCAGGCTGGCCTGGCGCATCGCTCACTGGCACGCGACAGGCTGGCCGGCCCGACCAGCCGAACTCGCCGACAGCATCAACGATCTGCATGCCTCCTGCACTTGGTGAGGCGTGGCGCCCGCGCCCCACGAGCATGGCCCGCCACGCCCGCGATGAATCTCGGGTCGCGACAGGCCCCGTGTGCGCAGTGGGCATCGGACGGACCGGATCCGGCCAGGCCCTGCGTGCCCTCAGGCCGTGTGCGGGGTCAGCCCGCACCGGTTCAGGATCTCGTTGATCGACTGGTGCCAGGTCTCCCCGCCGCTGGTGCAGTTGCCCCAGCCACCCGAGGTGACTCCCTGGTCCTGGTCCCCGCTGATGAACGAACCTCCCGAGTCTCCCGGCTCGGCGCAGACGCTCGGCCTGGTCATCTGGTAGACCGCGCCCTGGCTGTACTTCACGGTCTCGTTGGTGGCCAGCACATTGCCGCAGTGCCAGTGGCTGGTGGAGCCGGAGCGGCATGTCGAGGCGCCGATGGGAATCGCCGCGGAGCCCCGGACCAGCTGGTCCGAGACGGTGCCCCAGCCGAGTACCACAGGGACCGTCCACCAGCCATTGCCCACGTTGACCCAGGCGCAGTCGTCACCGGGGAAGGACAACCCGTGCAAGATTCCGATGTCAGAGCGGTCCCATCGGCGGGCGCCGACCGAGGCGCCGCCCTGTTCGCAATGCCCTGCCGTGACGAAGCCGCCGTACACGGAGAAGCCGATGGAGCAACGGACGTTGCCCGTGCAGTAGGGATCGCCGCCCACTGTTCCGGCAGCGAAGGTCCTGGGCGCCTCGGGTGTCCGCCAACGACTGTTTCCGGCGCCCCGGTCGACGGGCGTCCTCTCTGCGGCGTTCCCGCAACCGGACCCACAGGCCTCCACGCAGCGCGTACACCTATGATCGCGTCAGACGTTCGCGCGCACCCGAAGCGTCAGCTTCCACTTCCACCACGGGTCTCGCCAGCAGCAGCGCAACCGCCCGCAGGAGTCTCACCATGACATCTTCCGCCGACGGGTCCAGCTCCTGGACCAGGTTCCACCAGGGCTCCCCACGTGTTCCCCATGCTCCTCTGGACGAGGAGACACGACGCAGGGCAGAGCTTCCGGGCACGTTGCTACCCGCGCCGGAGGGGATGAATCACCCGTTCGTCTTCGAGCCCGCGCTGAAGCAGTTCGCCAATGCCTTCCGGGCAGGGGAGCCTGAATTCGGCGATGGCGAGCAGGAGATGGGACGGGCCTGGCATCGGGCGCGGCGTACCGTACTGGACACAGTGCTCGCGTCCATCGCGGACGGCCCGTGGGGCGACCATCTGGTACTGCGCGGCAGCGTGTTGATGGCCACGTGGTTCAAGGACGCCGCCCGCGACCCGGGTGATCTGGACTTTCTCTTCGTGCCCCGGGACTGGACCATGGACGACCCACGGACCTCGGGTCTCTTCGACACGATCGCCCAGGACGCGGCCGCGGCCGCTGCCCAGGCCCCCGTCCGGATCGACGCGGCGGGCATGGTGACGGAGGACATCTGGACGTACGACCGGGTTCCGGGGCGGCGCGTACTGCTGCCGTGGACGGCGGACGGGGTGCCCGGCGGCACCGTGCAGATCGACGTGGTGTTCAACGAGACCCTGCCCTCTCCCCCTGTGCTCACCGGGCTCCGGCCGCTGGGAGACGGGCCGGGTTGCCGCGTGCAGGCCGTATCCCCCGAACTGTCGCTGGCCTGGAAGTTGCTGTGGCTGGTCACCGACGCGTACCCGCAGGGCAAGGATCTGTACGACGCCGTGCTGCTCGCGGAAGGCACCCCGCCGATCTACGAACTGGTACGGGAAGCCTTCGTCCTGGGCGGCACCGAGGGGCTTCGGCCCGCCGGCGGCTGGTGGCTCGACGAGTTGGGGACGCAGATTGAATTGGAGCACTTCACCGCCGAACACCCATGGGTCACGGAAATTTCGGCAAGCTACTGCGAACGTCTCGCGCGGGCACTGGCACCTCTGATGGAGGCGGCAGAACGAACGGACGGGCCGGGCGGGGCGGAAGGGCCGGACGCGGAGGTGTCGGTCCGGTATCAAAAGTGGGCCCGGTGGCTGCAACCGTTGGTCGAGTCCACGCGTGCATCTGCTCCGGGAAGCCCTGCCGCCTCGCTCGGGCATCTGGCCGAGGGCGGCCACGACGGACTCACGGCGGCCGTCGTGGTCGTACGGGAACTCGCCGGGCGTCGGCGGCTCGGCCTGACGGACGCACTTGCCGTCGTCCTTTCCCACGAGGAAAGTTGGCAGTACTGGCGGGACCATCCCGAGGCCTGTGCCCGGGCTCTCGATGAGCTGCGCTGATCATTCCCGTTTTGTATTCCGCGGTCCTGCAGAAGGGCTGCCGCCCTCCGGGCCCGGCCCCGTTCAGCCGGCCCGGCCGATCACGCTGCGCAGCATGGCGACCGTCGTCGCGGCGGCCGCACGCTCCGCGTCGTCGTCCGTCGCACGCACACGTTCCTCCAGAAGGACCACGGCCGCCTGGAGGACGCCCACACGCACCGGAACGCTCTGCATCGCCGTGAGTACGGCCGCCGCCTGTTCGGCCGCAGTGGCCGTTGCGGCCTGCGGAATGAGGGTGGTGATTCCGCGCCCGAGCGCGCGGTCGCGAGGCGGCTGAGCCGCGGCTGTGGTCACCCGAGAAGTGTGCCGCACCCGACCGGGGCAATCCGTCAGCGACCTGCCTTCGCCCCTTCGGCACCTTCGTGGACATGGGCGTGGACACGCCTCGACAGTGCGGCCAGCTGAGCTTGTTCGGACACGGTGAGCGGGGCGAGCAGTTTCTCCTGCACAGTCAGCGCCTCGGTCCGGAGTTCCCTGAGCGCCACACGCCCGGCCGGGGTGGGCGTGACGGTCGCCCGGCGGCGGTCGTCGGTGTTCCGGGCGCGGTCGACAAGGCCTGCCACCGCGAGATCGTCCACGATCTTGACGATGTCTCCGGTCGGTCCCGCGCCGCGCTGCCAGTTCCCGCTGCGCATGAGGCCCGAAGTCGACGAGCGCCGACATCACGGCCATGTGACAGAGCCGCATGTCCCGGTCGGCCAGCCGCGCCGCCAGTCGGCTCCGTGCCGCCTTGCCGGCCTTGGACAGCAGATATGTGGTGAGTCTCAGGAGGCCGGGCGGGGTCTCGCCCATCGGCGCCGTCTTAGGCCCGTACCAATCACGGGGGTGCGCCTACCGATCGGAGTTGCGGGCCGTGGCACGCCGATCCGACCGCCCCGCAGCGGGCGCCCCGCGTCCCGGCGCCCGGCCCCGCTCTTCCGGCGTTCCGGCGCGGCGCCTATCCCCGGGCCCAGTCGCGCATGGCGGTGCGCGAGGAGAACGCGGCGACGTCCTTGTCGAGCGGCTGGTCGGTGTACTGATGGATACGCCAGGAAGCCTTGATCCTCGGCTTTCCCGCGGTGACGTAGTCGGCGATCCACAGGCCGTCTCCCGCATACGACGTGGTGTCGTGGTTCAGCCAGAAGTAGCGGTTGCAATAGAGCAGCACTCTGTGGTGCGGCCGCAGGCGCTTGACCTCGCGAATGAAGCGGTCCTTCTCGGCATTGCTGGCCCTCGTGCCCTCGCCGTTCTGTTCCCAGTCCACGGCGAGCAGATCACCCGTCTTCTCCGGGGCCTTCCTCACGAAGTAGTCGGCCTGGGCCGCGATGTTCCCAGGCCAGAGAAAGTGATAGAAGCCGACCACGCACTCCGCGTCCCTCGCGCGTTTCACCTGCGACGCGAGATGCGGATTGACGTAGGAACGCCCCTCGGTGGCCTTGATGAAGACGAAGTCCAGTCCGTCCGTGTCGAAGGACGACTGGTGGGAGCTGACATCGACGCCATGCAGCATAGGCACTGCCCTCACGTGTGCTCGGTGATTCCGTTCTCTTCCTGTACGTGCCCCCAGGCACTCGTTCCCATCCTCCGGGTGAACGCGCGAATCGTTTCTCCAACGTCAGGAACACCGGCCGGCACTGGGTATTTGGTGAAGCCGCGAAGCCACATCACCTGTCGCAGACGCCATCGGAAGGTCAAACCCATGAAGATCGGCATCATCGGTGCGGGCAGCATCGGCGGAAACCACCGACAGGGCGCGGTCCTCAGTCGTCGAAGGCGGTGCTGCGGCTGGCCTTCTCCCACGCGAGGGTCTCGGCACGGGCCGGCTTCGGGGTGGGCCCGGATCGCTTCCACCGCATCGTTGCCTAGCGGCAGTCGCAGCGGCCTGGGTCGATGGCGCGGACAACGGCCTGGTGCGGAGGTTCACCGGCGTCGTGCGTGAACTGGTTGCCGAGGTCCGGCCCGACGACCGGACCGGTGCTACCGGGCGTCGTCCCGAAGGGCCGGAAGACTGTCCATGAATGAGCTGACGGAGAAGACCGCGCGTCCAGGTCCGGGCGGACCGTATCCGGGGGGCGAGCTGAGGCCGTACTCCTCCATGGTCGCGCGATAGGCGTCCAGCAGACGGATGTGGTACTCGAGCGGCGCTCCGTCCGGGTTGGTCTTTCCGAGCGGGGTGGTGGGCTCCGGGCACCAGGTGGTGAACCTCGGAGTGATGCCGTGCGACATGAAGAATCGCAGGCCCTCCGTGGTCGATGCGATGGCTTCGTCCACCGTGGTGAAGCCGAAGGGCGCGGCCATCTCCACGCCCGCCACGAAGTTGGGGATGACGTTGCGGGCGCCGAAGACATCGGCGGAGTCCAGGATGCGGCGGTGCCACTCGTCGCGGCCCACATAGCGTTCCTTGCCGGGGCAGTAGAGCTCGAACAGCCGGCGGTCCCACACCTCGTAGTTGGGGTGGTAGATCTGCACACCGTAGTCGTGGAACCGCTGGACGTCGGCCTTGGGCAGGGCCTGGGCAACGACCTTGCCGATCCAGCGGCCGGGGAACCGCTCCTCGATGGCCTTGGCGTACTGCCCGTAGAAATCGGCTTCGTCGCGGCCGCCGATGTGGGAGGTGATGGCCCCGCCGGTCAGGGTGTAGGCGGTGGAGGTCTTCGCCGTGTCGTACTTGTCGATGATGGCGAGCGCCTCCAGGACCTCCTCGACCGGCTTCACCCCGGTGTACGGGCGTCCCGCCGCCTTGTGCTGGCGCCAGTTGTGGTTGATGTCGCAGTACTGGCACTCCTCCTTCGCCCCGAAGTACTGGCAGACCCGGAAGACGGTGAGGTAGACGAGGTATCCCCATTGGATGGTGGGGGCCACCTCCATCACGGACTTGCCGTTCTCCAGTGTGTGCCGGTAGTAGTCCGGCATGGGCGGCAGACCCACGTCGGAGATCCGCCGGCCGTCGAGATACAGCCCGAGCACACCGTCGGCGTCGGCTGCCACACGGTACGGGGACGCGGGGTTGACCCGGACGGACACGACGGTCCTGCGCAGGTCGTACGGACCGCCGGTGAGCACGATCTCCTCCGGCGGACGGCGGAGTGCGGCCGCACCCAGCTCGGGAAGGGTGCCGTGATCGAAGGAGAAGATGAAGTAGGACTTCGGCTTGACGTCACCGCCCTCGTTGTCGCTGAGGGCGGACTCGTCGAACGCCACGCCGCCGCGCAGCAGATCCTCCTTGATGACGGCTTCCCGGGGCACGTGCGGGAACTGCTCCATGAGGCGCTCGACCAGACGGGTGCGGCTCCCGTCCGTGCGGCTCGGTTCGGTGCGGCTGCGGTCGGTACTGCTCGGCATGTGCTCGACTCCTCGGTCCGGTCGTCTGCGGCGTTCCGGGACGCCACACCGTGCAACGAACCGGACACGTCCACAGTGCCCGGCCCACCGGCCGATTCGTTCCGGTGCGAAGTGAACTGTCGGCGGCCGTCGGTTGCCTTCCCGGGCCGGGGATCACCGGTCCCAGTGCGTGGGGCGGCCGAGTGACGGCGGGAGCCGCGTCGCCGCATCGCCGCGGGCCGCGTTGAGCTGGGCCTGAGTGAGGAAAAGGCTACCCGTGAGGTCGGCGCCGCACAGATTCGCGTCCCGGAAGTCGGCACCGATCAGGTCGGCCAGACGCAGATCGGCACCGGTGAGGTCCGCTGCGATCAGATACGCGCCGCGCAGGTCGGCCCCTCGCAGATCGGCGCCCTTGAGCCGGGCTCCGATGAGGTCGGCGCCGCGATGGTCACGCTTCTTGCTGTGCGGCGCCGTCGCTCGTACGAGCTCGCTGGTACGGAGCAGCAGCTCGGCCACGACGCCGCGGTGGCCGGCCACGTCCAGGTCCGAGAACGCGTCGGCCGGGAGGTGGGTGAGGCGTTCCGTCTCGTCGAGGGTGCGCCGGATCTCGGCGTGGAGGGGCTGTGCCGGTTCCAGGGACAGCGCTTCCGTCAGGTACCAGAGGAGTTCATGGAGCTGCCGCATGACTGGGAACACCTGGAACATCTGCCCGGCAATTTGAGGTGCCCGGCGCCAGTCCTGTCCGTCGAAGGTCTCGCCGGAGACCTTCTGGCCCGCCCCGAAGCAGTCGTACACGGTGCAACCGGGAAAGCCCTGCGTCCGAAGTTCGGTGTGGATGCCGCAGCGGAAGTCCTCCTGGAGGTTCCGGCAGGGCTTCCCGGCGTCCTTGTCGACCGCGAAATCCGCGGACCGTGTCAGGGTCAGCGCCACACAGCACAGCCCGAAGCAGTTCGCACAGTCGGCGCGCAGCGCGGCACGGTCGCCGCGGTCGATGGCGGGGCCTTGGACGTGGTCGGGCACGATGCGTGGATCCTCTGGGTACGGAACTGTCGGACAGTCGACCCTATCGGGATCCACCACCCGTTCGCGCGAATTTCGTGATCAACGGATTCCTGGGACGCCCCAGGCGGGTCCATGCGCTGCGCGCAAAGATGGTAGGCAGTACATCTCTGCAGGAGGTGGCCACGGACGTGGCGAACGCACTGGTGGTGGCCAACATCGCCCATGCCCTGGACGGGAATCTGCACCCGCTCATCATCACCACCCCCGGCGACGAAGGGGCCCGAGTCCGCGCCCAGTTGGCCTTCGAGGACATCCTCGACGATGCGATCGCCCTCGGTGGCACAGGGACGGGTGAAAACGGTGTGGGGCTGCTGAAGATGCGCGGGATGAACAAGGAACTGGGTTCCGCGGTGCTGGGCATGCATCACGCGGTGAAGGCGGCGCTGGATCCGCAAGGCATCCTCGACCCGGGCGAGGCGCTCGGCGGCGCGTTGATGCTCACCGGTGAAGGGGGCGCTCCGCGGGTATGACAAGGGGGAACATGGCGCGGTGGCATCGGCGAGGGCAGGCGGCCTGCGCCCCGTGCCCGAGCCACTGTCAGTGGCGCCGCGCACACTGGCAGGAGCGCGGCACGGGCGAAGGGGGACGCTGATGGACACCGGGCACGAGACAGGGTTCGAACCGGCCACCGGGGACGGCCCGCAGGCTTCGGAGCGGGACGGAAGGCGCTCCGCTTCGGTACGAACGGCGTTCGAAGGAATGCTGCAGATCCGCCGGCTGACGAATACCGGGCACGCCGACCCGCAAGGCGTACCCGCGCAGTGGGAGACGCACCGTCCGGTGCGGGCGGTCGCCATCGCTCTGGAGGCATCGGGCCTGGCCGCCTCGGCCATTGACGGATCCGGACTGCGCACGGCAACCGGGTACCGCTTGCGGCAGGGCGAGGCACCGGGTGGCGTACGTGTCGAGTGGCTCGGTCCGCCCGGCAGCGGCGCCGCCCATGCGGAGGAGGCCGAGCTGGCCCGGTGCGCGGCCGTGCTGCGGGGGTTGGGCTGGACGGTGCTGCTGTACCGCGGAGCGCGTCGTCGAAGATTCCTGGAGGTCGAACCACCGGCCGGCGTGCGAGGGCCGAACGACGGGTAGCGGGCGCCCCTCACGCCGTCGGCGGTGGCGTTGTCAGACCCATGAGGGATGCTGGTGGGCACGACACCTCTGACCGGGAGATGCTGAGATGCGCAATGACGAACTTGCCGCGGCCCAGGCATATGTCCGACTTCTGGAGGCCACTCGCGCCGCGCTCGCGGACCCTGACGACGGCCCCTTGTACGTGCCGTTGCTCGCCTCGCCGATCGCGGAAGCCGATGGCGCGCTCCGGCGGGCCGGCCTCTGCGGCAACGAGTCCCGGTTCTTCGACCTGGTGAGCTCGCTGCAGCCGAGCATGTCCGGCAGCGGTCATTGAGCGAACCCACCGAACGACGCCTCGGGGCACCGTGCTCCGTCGTCGGGCGCGTCGGCCGAATGGGCTCGGCCGGTCCGGCGAACGGTGATCCATGGCTGGTGGCCGTGACAGGCGTACGCCGGTCGCACGATGAATTGATTCAAGAGAGCAAGAGACCCTGACCGAGTTCTTGACCGGGAGCTTGTAGCGAATCTACCGTTTGGTCAATATGAAACGATTCACAGGCGCATGTGAACGGCCTTGGGTCGCTGGATGGCACTGCTACGAGGTGTTCATGTCTGATGTGTCGGCCGTCAAGGCAGCTCTGAAGTCCCAGGTCATCGAGACGCCGTCGTGGGGGTACGGGAATTCCGGGACGCGGTTCAAGGTGTTCGCGCAGCCGGGTGTGCCGCGCGACCCGTTCGAGAAACTGGAGGACGCGGCCCAGGTGCACGCGTTCACGGGCGTGGCGCCGAAGGTGTCGCTGCACATTCCGTGGGACAAGGTCGAGGACTACACCGCGCTGACCCGGCACGCCGAGGCTCTCGGGCTGCGGATCGGGGCAATCAACTCCAACGTCTTCCAGGACGACGACTACAAGCTCGGATCGGTCACCCATCCCGATCCGAAGGTGCGCCGCAAGGCCACCGACCATCTGCTGGAGTGCGTCGACATCATGGACGAGACCGGGTCCCCCGATCTCAAACTCTGGTTCTCCGACGGCACGAACTACCCCGGGCAGGACGACATCACGGCCCGTCAGGACCGGCTGGCCGAGGCGCTGGCCGAGGTGTACGAACGGCTGGGTGACGAGCAGCGGATGCTGCTGGAGTACAAACTCTTCGAGCCCGCGTTCTACACGACCGATGTCCCCGACTGGGGCACGGCGTACGCCCACTGTGTGAGTCTCGGCCCGAAGGCGCAGGTGGTCGTGGACACAGGACATCATGCGCCGGGCACCAACATCGAGTTCATCGTTGCCTCGCTGTTGCGCGCGAACAAGCTCGGCGCGTTCGACTTCAACTCCCGGTTCTACGCGGACGACGATCTGATGGCCGGGGCGGCCGACCCGTTCCAGCTGTTCCGGATCATGCACGAGGTGACGAGGAACGGCGGCCTGAAGCCCGAGACGAACGTCAACTTCATGCTCGACCAGTGCCACAACATCGAGGCGAAGATCCCCGCCGTGATCCGGTCGGTCGCCAACGTCCAGGAAGCGACCGCCAAGGCGCTGCTGGTCGACATGGCGGCGCTGAGCGCCGCTCAGGAGTCCGGTGATGTGCTGGCGGCGAACGGCGCCCTGATGGATGCATACAGCACCGATGTACGTCCGCTGCTCGCCGAGGTGCGTGAGGAACTCGGCCTGGCCAGGAACCCGTTCGCCGCGTACCTGGCCTCGGGCAACCAGGAGCGGATCGCCGCCGCCCGGGTCGGTGGCAAGCAGGCCGGCTGGGGCGCCTGAGCCCCCGTCCCCTCCCCCGTACGAACACCGCCCGGTTCAGGCGGACCCCGACCACGAAGGAAGCCCATGACCTCCGCGACGCACCGCGAAGTCGCCGCACTCCTGGAACGCGCCCACCGGATCGGCTCCGACCCCCGGAACACCAACTACGCCGGTGGGAACACATCGGTCAAGGCCACCGGCACCGACCCGGTCACCGGTGGCGGCACCGAACTGCTGTGGGTCAAGGGGTCCGGTGGTGACCTCGGCACATTGACCGAGGCCGGCCTCGCCGTGCTGCGGCTGGACCGGGTGCGTGCTCTCAGGGACGTGTATCCGGGGGTGGAGCGCGAGGACGAGATGGTGTCGGCCTTCGACTACTGCCTGCACGGCAAGGGCGGTGCGGCACCGTCCATCGACACGGCGATGCACGCCCTGGTCGATGCCGCTCACATCGACCATCTGCATCCGGACTCGGGGATCGCGCTGGCGTGCGCCGCCGACGGCGAGAAGCTGACCTCGGAGTGTTTCGGTGACAAGGTTGCCTGGGTGGGCTGGCGCAGGCCGGGATTCCAGCTCGGTCTGGACATCGCCGCGGTCAAGGAGGCCAACCCCCAGGCCGTGGGGGTGATCCTCGGCGGCCATGGCATCACGGCCTGGGGCGAGACGTCCGAGGAGTGCGAGCACAACGCCCTCTGGATGATCCGCACCGCCGAGACCTTCCTCCAGGAACGGGGCAGGGCCGAACCCTTCGGCCCCACCTGGGCGGGCCGCGAGCCGCTCCCCGGGGAACGGCGCCGGGAGCGTGCGGCCGCACTCGCCCCGCTGATCCGCGGTCTGGCCTCCACCGACCGCCCTCAGGTGGGCCACTTCACCGATACGGAGCCGGTGCTGGACTTCCTCGCCCGCACCGAACACCCCCGGCTCGCCGCTCTGGGTACCTCGTGCCCGGACCACTTCCTTCGTACGAAGGTCAGTCCGCTGGTGCTCGACCTGCCCGCGGAGGCCCCGCTGGACGAGGCGGCGGAGCGCCTCAAGGAGCTGCACGGGGAGTACCGGGAGGCGTATCGCGCGTACTACGAGCGGCATGCCGGCCCCGGCTCTCCCGCGATGCGCGGTGCAGATCCGGCGATCGTGCTGGTGCCCGGGGTCGGCATGTTCTCCTTCGGCAAGGACAAGCAGACGGCCCGGGTCGCCGGGGAGTTCTACCTCAACGCCATCAATGTGATGCGCGGTGCCGAGGCGGTCTCCTCGTACACACCGATCGAGGAGTCCGAGAAGTTCCGGATCGAGTACTGGGAGCTGGAGGAGGCCAAGCTGCGCCGGATGCCGAAGGCGAAGCCGCTGGCCACCCGAGTGGCTCTGGTCACGGGCGCGGGGTCCGGCATCGGCAGGGCCATCGCGCACCGGCTGGTCGCGGAGGGGGCGTGTGTCGTCGTCGCGGACATCGACGGGGAGAGCGCCACCTCGGTGGCGCAGCAGCTCGGCGGCTTCGACAGGGCGGTCTCCGTGACGGCCGATGTGACCAGCGAGGAGCAGATCGTCGAGGCGTTCCGGGTCGGTGCGCTGGCGTTCGGCGGTGTTGATCTGGTTGTGAACAATGCCGGGATCTCCATCTCGAAACCACTGCTGGAGACGACGGCTCGCGACTGGGATCTCCAACACGACATCATGGCGCGCGGCTCGTTCCTGGTCTCACGCGAGGCCGCCCGGATGATGCGGACGCAGAACCTCGGTGGCGACATCGTCTACATCGCCTCGAAGAACGCCGTGTTCGCGGGTCCGAACAACATCGCCTACTCGGCCACCAAGGCCGACCAGTCCCACCAGGTGCGGCTGCTGGCCGCGGAGCTGGCCGAGCACGGGATCCGGGTCAACGGAGTCAACCCCGATGGGGTGGTACGCGGTTCGGGGATCTTCGCGGGCGGCTGGGGCGCCCAGCGTGCGGCGACGTACGGCATCGAGGAGGAGCAGCTCGGCGAGTTCTACGCTCAGCGCACCCTGCTCAAGCGCGAGGTGCTGCCGGAGCATGTGGCCAATGCCGTGTTCGCGCTTACCGGCGGGGACCTCACGCACACGACCGGGCTTCATGTTCCCGTCGACGCCGGTGTGGCCGCGGCCTTCCTTCGATGACCGGATGAGATGTCGATGTCTGTGACGTCACGCAGCGACGCGGCCTTCGCCGCCGTGGACCTCGGTGCCACCAGCGGCCGGGTGATCAACGGCCTGGCCGGGCCCGGGAGGCTCGAACTGACCGAGGCGCACCGATTCGCCAATACGCCGGTCCGGTTGCCGGACGGACTGCGGTGGGACGTACTCGCGTTGTACCAGGGGATCCTGGAAGGTCTGCGGGCCGCTGCGCGCGGCGGTCCGATCGCATCGATCGGGATCGACACGTGGGCGGTCGACTACGGCCTTCTCGATGCGGACGGGGCGCTGCTCGGGCTGCCGTTCCACTACCGGGACAGCCGGAACGGCAGGGCGGCCGAGCAGGTGCTGGCCGTGTGCGGGGCGCAGGAACTGTATGCCGTGAGCGGCTTGCAGCATCTGCCGTTCAATACCGTGTTCCAGCTTGCCGCGCACCGTGCCAGTGCCCAGTGGGGTGCGGCACGGACGTTGCTGCTGATCCCGGATCTGCTGACGCACTGGCTGACCGGCGTGGTGGGCGCGGAGGTCACCAATGTGTCGACGACCGGTCTGTTCGACGCGTCGGCCGGCGGTTGGTCCGATGCGCTGATCGGCCGGCTTGGTCTGGAGCGTTCCCTGTTCCCGCCGTTGCGTGAGCCGGGTGATCCGGCGGGGACGCTGCTGCCGCACGTCGCCGAGTACACGGGTCTGCCGACCGACACGTCGATGACGGCCGTCGCCTCGCACGACACCGCTTCGGCAGTCGCGGCGGTGCCGGCGACCGAGTCCGGTTTCGCCTATGTGTCCTGCGGTACGTGGTCATTGGCCGGGCTTGAGCTGCCGGCTCCGGTGCTGACGGAGGAGTCGCGCGCGGCGAACTTCACCAATGAACGCGGGGTGGACGGCACCGTCCGCTATCTCCGCAACATCATGGGGATGTGGCTGCTGGAGGAGTGCCGGCGGACCTGGGACCGGCAGGGCGAGGATCCGGGGCTGGCCGTCCTGCTCGCGGAGGCGGCCCGTGCCCGGCCGTTCGCGGCGCTGATCGATCCCGACGACGGGGTGTTCCTCACCCCGGGTGACATGCCGTCGCGTATCGACGCCCGTCTTGTGAGGACCGGACAGGTGCCGCCCGAAAGCCCCGGTGGCTATGTGCGGTGTGTGCTGGAGAGCCTGGCTCTGGCCCATCGCAGGACGCTGCGGGAGGCGGCCGGTATCTCGGGTCGGGACGTGACCCGGGTCCATATGGTCGGCGGGGGTTCGCGCAACGAGCTCCTGTGCCAGTGGACAGCGGATGCCATGGGGCTTCCCGTCACGGCCGGTCCGGCCGAGGCGACCGCGCTCGGCAACATCCTGGTGCAGGCTCGTGCCCGAGGTCTGGTGGGCGACCTCATGGACATGCGACAACTCGTGGCACGGACACAGGAGTTGCGCCATTACACGCCGCAGGGCGACCGGCGGGCCTGGGACCGGGCCGCCGCGCGGCTGGAACAGGTTTGAGTCCATTCGGCCCTCGACGGAACCGAAAGAAGGAAACTCATGACTGATGTCTCGCCCGCCGCACTCGACGGTGTGCTCACCCGCACCGCTCGCCGTCGTACCCGTGTCGGTCTGGTGTCCGGCGGCCTCGGTGCGTACTGGCCGCAGTTCCCCGGTCTGCTCGACCGGCTGCGGGAGTCGGCCCGCTTTGTGACCGGGCGGTTCGAGGAGATGGGCTGCGAGGTCGTCAACACCGGTTTCATCTCCGATCCGCAGGAGGCGGCAAAGGCCGCGGAACGGCTGCGGACGGCTGACTGCGACATCGTCGTGACGTTTCTGACGACGTATCTCACAGCCTCGATGGTGCTGCCGATCGCGCAGCGCGCGCATGCTCCGGTGCTGGCCATCGACCTCCAGCCGACCGAGGCGATGGACCATCCGGACACCGACACGGGCAAGTGGCTGGCGTACTGCGGTCAGTGTCCGCTGCCCGAGGTCGCCAATGTGTTCCGGCGCAGCGGCATCCCCTTCCGCTCCGTGTCGGGCCATCTGCGCGACGAGAACGCCTGGCATCGGATCCGCCGCTGGATCCGTGCCGCTCAGGTGCGCGCCGCGATGCGTCACGGCCGGCACGGTCTGATGGGCCACCTCTACCCCGGCATGCTCGACGTCTCCACCGACATGACGCTGGTCTCGACCCAGTTCGGTGGCCATGTCGAAGTCCTGGAATTCGACGACCTGCGGGTCCGGGTCGCCTCCGTGACCGACGAGGCAGCCTGCGAACGCGTCGCACTCGCACGCACGGTCTTCGCCCTCGACGACTCCGTCGACGAGGACGATCTCGCCTGGGCGGCGCGGGTTTCGGTCGGACTGGACCGGCTCGTCGAGGACTTCGGGCTCGACACTCTCGCCTACTACCACCGCGGCCTGGAAGGCGAAGTCCACGAGCGGCTCGGCGCCGGCATGATCCTCGGCGCGTCGCTGCTGACCGCGCGCGGCATTCCGATGGCCGGTGAGTACGAACTGCGCACCAGCCTCGCCATGCTGATCGCCGACACCATCGGCGCCGGTGGCTCCTTCACCGAACTCCAGGCCCTCAATTTCCGTGACCGGGTCGTCGAGATGGGCCACGACGGCCCGGCCCACCTGGCCATCAGCGCCAAGGATCCGCTGCTGCGCGGGCTGGGCGTCTACCACGGCAAACGCGGCTGGGGCGTGAGCGTGGAGTTCGACGTCAGACACGGCCCGGTCACGACGTTCGGCATCGGGCAGGAGGCCGACGGCACCTTCACCTTCATCGCCTCCGAGGGCGAGGTCGTACCGGGGCCGTTGCTGGAGATCGGCAACACCACCTCCCGGGTCGACTTCGGCTTCGACCCCGGCGAGTGGACCGATGCCTGGTCCGCGACCGGCATCGGTCACCACTGGACGCTGTGCACGGGCCATCGCGCCAAGGACCTCAAAGCCGCGGCCGACCTGCTCGGCGTTCCGTTCCGCACGGTCGACGGGCCGAACGACCTCTGATTCCCCAGGCGGTCTCCTTGATCCGCCGCGATCCGTTCTCGGCCTGTCGAATGCGTCGGCGTCCGTCTCAGGCCGTCGTCCCGAGAACGGCGGCCAGGCCGAGTTCGCGGTCGCCCAACGGAGCGAAGAAGCGTGCCACGTCCGCCTCGGTGACCTCGGCGAGGGTCGCCGGGTTCCACCTCGGGTTGCGGTCCTTGTCGATGATCTGGGCGCGTACGCCTTCCACCAGGTCGGGCCCGGTGAAGGCGGTGCACGAGGTCCGGTACTCCTGGTCGAGCACCGCCTCCAGGCTGCCGAGCCCACGTGCCCTGCGCAGCGCGGACAGGGTCACCTTGAGCGCGGTGGGCGACTTGGTGAGGATGGTTTCGGCGGCCTGCTTGGCGGCGGGGACGCCGATGCCGTCGAGGCGGTCGACGATCTCCTCGACCGAGTCTGCCCGGTAGCAGGAGTCGATCCACTCACGGTGCGCGGCCAGTTCACCGTCCGGCGCGGGTGCGGCGTGCCGCCGGACCGTCTCCTCGACATCGGCAGCCGTGTCGCATCCGGCGAGGGCCGCAGTGAGTTCGGCCAGGCGCTGCGACGGTACGAAGTGGTCGGCGAGCCCGCACAGCAGCGCGTCGCCCGCGCCGACGGCGTCCGCGGTGAGCGCCAGATGGGTGCCGAGCTCACCGGGTGCCGCCGCGAGCAGATATGTGCCACCGACGTCGGGGACGAAGCCGATCCCGGTCTCGGGCATGGCGACGCGCGAGCGTTCGGTGACGACACGGATGTCGCCGTGGGCCGAGACGCCGACACCGCCGCCCATCACGATGCCGTCCATGATCGCGACGTAGGGCTTGGCGAATCGGGCGATGCTGGCATTGAGCCGGTATTCGTCGCGCCAGAAGTCGATCGACGTGGAGCCGCCGGCCCGGGCGTCCTCGTAGATCGACCGGATGTCGCCGCCCGCGCAGAGACCCCGCTCGCCTGCCCCGGTGATCAGGACCGCGGTGACGGAGTCGTCGAGCTCGGCGTCGGCGAGTGCTTCGGCGACGCGGGCCACCATGGCGTGGTTCAGCGCGTTCAGGGCACGTGGGCGGTTGAGGGTGATGTGCCGGACACGACCCTCGGTGTGCAGCAGAACGGGATCTTCGTGGTTCATGAATGCGCTCCGGTCAGCCCCTGTGCCGTATCGACCGCCGATCGCGGACGATCTTCCGCTGCCATTCTCCGGGGCGGGGTCCGTGCCGGGACATCAGGGGTCCTGCTGTACACGGAAGGCGGCGCGGTCCTCACCCTGGAGGTGCTGCCGGAGCCCGTGCGGCAGGTCCGCCTTTCCGTGCAGGACCGCTCCCGCGGTCTCGCCCGGAGGACCGCGCGGGCGGTGGCGCAGAACGGCCGCCGCCGGCGCGGTCGGCACAAGGGGCCTGCGGAGCAGCCTGCGGACGCGTTGTCAAAGACGGCAGTGCATGATGTGCACCCCGACAAACCCGTGTTCCGGATGGTTGAACCCTTCCGGCAGAGTTCCAAGGACCTCGAAACCGAGCGAGCGGTAGAGCTTTACGGCATGGACGTTCGTCTCCACCACCGCGTTGAACTGCATCGCCCTGAACCCCGACGCGCGCGCCCATTCCAGGGTGTACTCGCACAGAGTCCGGCCGACACCCTGCCCAGCGTGCTTGGGATCGACCATGTAACTGGCGCTGGCGATGTGCGAGCCGTTGCCCATGTGGTTGTTGTTCATCTTGGCCGTGCCGACGATCGCCCCGTCGCCGTCGACCGCGACGACCGTACGGTTGGGCGACTCGAGGAGCCACCAGGAGCGGGCATTCTCCTCGCTCAGATCAAGGGGGTAGGTATAGGTCTCGCCCGCGGCAACGATTTCGTGGAAGAACGGCCAGATGGCGGGCCAGTCCTCGGTGGTGGCTTCCCTGATCAGCATGGGAGACAGAATGCCGGTGCCGGTCTTCCTGCGCGAGTTCTTTTTGTCCGGCCGCGAGTTGGACCTCGGTCGGGCGGTCACCCCTCGTCCGAGGCCTGCGGCGCCCCCGTCGTCAGGCGTCGGACGGCGCGCGCCCCGGCCCGGATCGCCGATGGCCCCCACCCCTGGATGTGCGCCTGTGCAGACCGATCCGGGCCAGCAGCCCAAGCGCAGGCGCCGGGCTCGGGACGAATGCCTCGGCCGAAACGGATTCGGCCTCAGCGCGAGGATCCGGCTCGGGTGCGTACGCGTTGCCCCGGTGCGGAATGATGCGCCATTCACCGCCCGGACGCGGGGCCGACCGGACCTCCCGGGCGTTGTCCAACTCGGCGATCAGGCTCACCCGCCGCCACAGCATCTCGTCCGGTTCGTCGGCCTGCATCAGGTGGGCCATGGTCTCTCGCGCCAATGGCGGCCCAGTCGGTCCGAAGGCCGACTCGGGCCTGATCCTGGCGAGGTATGCGCGTTCGTACGGATCGTCGACCACCTCCGCCAACTGCACCGGATCCAGCGTGTCCGCGAGCACAGCCACGCGGGCCCAGGGATCCTCCGTGAGGCTCAGCAGCCGTTCGACCCGGCGCGAGCGCCAGTTGCGTGCCCGGCAGTCGGCGCCGCTCTCCAAGCGGCCACGCAGCCAGGCCGGACTCCTGCCCGCCAGGAGCCGGGGTTCCCTGGCGGCGAACCCTGTGAGCTCGTCGGCGAGATAGAGCCAGACGATCGCCCGGTACCGGTTGAGGTAGAACGTGATCGGCGTGAGACATCCCGCACGGGCGAGCTTGGTGAAGCGGTCCGGGCTGATTCCGAGTTGCTGAGCTCCCTCTGCCGTCCCGACCGCGCGCACCCGGTCCCGCAATGCCTCCGGGAACCCGTCCAGTGACCGGAGCCGGTCGACCTCCGCGCAGCCGACCCTCGGCCTTCCGCCGTCCTGTCGCATCAGGCGGATCAGTCCCAGATGCACGGCGATCGAGAACTCACCACGCTTCAGCTGGAGTTCCTGGGCCGCCGTGCCCACCGCCATCGTGCCCGCGATGGCCATGCCCGCCCCATTCGCGCCGGCGGTCTCCGCACACACGTCTTCGGCAACACTCATGGCACTCTCCCCCGTGAGATTCAGTTACTCTCTGTGAGTACCGTAACCCGGGAGAGCCTCCACCCGTCCGGCCTGTGGATAACTTCCGCGCGCGAACCAGCCACGAGTCGGAGCAGGCGTGCCCGGTTCAGGCGTGGCCGGCGCCTTCGCCAGCCGCCTGCCGCGCGGCAACGCCCAGATGCTCACCGACCCTGTTGACCAGCAGCGTCATCTCATAGGCGACCTGACCGACATCCGCCTCGGCCTCGCTCAGCACGCACAGACAGCTGCCGTCCCCCGCCGCCGTCACGAAGAGCAGTGCCTCGTCGAACTCCACCATGGTCTGCCGGGCCTTCCCGGCCCGGAAATGGCGTCCCGACCCACGGGCCAGGCTGTGCAGCCCCGACGAGACCGCGGCGAGATGCTCGGCGTCCTCACGGGCCAGCCCCGTACTCGCCCCCGTCACCAGTCCGTCGTTCGACAGCACCAAGGCGTGCCGTATGTGGTCGACCCTCTTCGTGAGATCGTCAAGGAGCCAGTCGAGTCCCCTGTCCAGCGCCATTTCCCCGCTCCTCCCCGCTCATGCGTTGCCCCGTGCCCCGTTGCCGTAAGCCTTGCGCACACGTCACGCAGGGGCAAGCACTCCTCCGTCATGTGGCTTGGTCCGGCCCCGTGGAAGGCCGACGCCTACACTGAGTACTTCGGGTGCGAGGAATCGAGCCACGCGGACAGGGAGAGCAAGAGTGTCGACAGCTGCCGACGGCGGTTTCGAGGATCCGCCCGCCGAGGTACTGGCGGAGGCCGCAGCGGCCTTCGGCCTGCTGGCGACGCCTGCGCGGCTGCACATCGTGTGGGCCCTGTCCCAGGGCGAGAGCGATGTGACCGGACTCGCGGACCGTGTGGGCGGCACGCTTCCCTCGGTCAGCCAGCACCTGACGAAACTCAAACTGGCAGGTCTCGTACGGTCCCGCCGCGAAGGGCGCCGACAAGTGTATCTGGTCGATGATCCCGATGTGGTGACCGTCGTCCGGCTGATGGTCGGCCAGCTCGCGGAGCGCGCCGGACACGCACCCGCACAACGCGCGCGCCTCCGTGGGCTCGGTGCCTGAGAGCAGTGCCGCCGCAGGTCCCGGCAGCACCGACCCCGTTGGCCCGCACGCCGTCGTCGTGCTGCTGGCGGGCGCGTCGGCCGCCCGGGGCGCCGCCCCCGATGACATGCCTGCCGCCTCCGCGGTCGCCGCACCGACCTCCCTCCAGGTCCTTCGCTCGCTGGACAGCGGACCGCGCGGGTTGCTGGAGGAGCATGCCGGGGAACGGCTGACGAGGTTCGGCGAGAACACACTGCCGGCCTGGCGTCCGATCTCCTGGCCCCGCCGGTTCCTGCGGAGTCTGCGTGACCCCTTCACCTCGGTTCTCCTGTGTCTGGGCCTGGTCTCGGCGGCGGTGACATCATGGGGCACGGCTTCCGTGACATCGGTGCTCGTGGTCGTCAGCTGTCTGTTGCGCTCGGCGGAGGAGCACCGGGCGGACCGCTCCACGGCCGCGCTGCGGGAGCTGGTGGCGACCACCGCAACCGTACTGCGCCGGTCAGGGCCGGACGCCGCACCGCTGGCCCGTGAGTTGCCGGTCGAGGAGCTGGTGCCGGGCGATGTGATCCGGCTCGGCCCGGGGGATCTCGTACCCGCCGATCTGCGGCTGCTGCGGGCGAGCGGCCTGACCGTTCATCAGTCGGCGCTCACCGGCGAGTCCGCGCCGGTTCCCAAGCACCCCGTCGACTCCCCGCCACGCCCCCGCGCCGCCGACACCGCGCGCGGCGAACAGGAAGCGCTCTTCGCCCGGCCGGAGCTGTGTTTCCAGGGCAGCAGCGTGGCGTCCGGAGGTGGTACGGCGGTGGTGACGGCGACGGGCGCGAAGACCAGGTTCGCCGCCGCGTACGACGGTTCGGCCCGCCGTGGCGCGAGCGCCTTCGACCGTTCGGTCCGCGGGATCTCCTGGACGCTGATCCGCTTCATGCTCCTCACCCCGCCCCTGGTGCTCATGGCCAATGCCGCGCTGCGCGGCCGCGGGCTGGAGACGTTGCCGTTCGCCGTCGCGGTGGCTGTCGGGCTGACTCCGGAAATGCTGCCGGTAATCGTCACGACGGCGCTGGCCAGGGGTGCTTCACTGCTCGCCAGGAACCACGGGGTCATCGTCAAGCGACTGCCCGCACTGCACGACCTCGGTGCCATCGATGTGCTGTGCGTGGACAAGACCGGAACCCTCACTCAGGACCGGCCGGTCGTCGAGCGTTCGCTGGACGCGTCGGGCCGGTCCGACCCCGAGGCGCTCCACTGGGCCGCGGTCAACGCCCTGTCCGTGCTGGAGCTCGCCGACCTTCCGGCCCCCGACGCACTCGACGAGGCGGTGCTGGACGCGGCCGAGGAGCAACAGGAATCGCCCTTTGCGTACGACTGCGTCGCCGTGCTGCCGTTCGATCCGATGCGCCGCATCGCCACCGCGGTCGTCCGCCGCCCCGGGCGGCTCGGCGTCCACACTCTCGTGACCAAGGGAGCGGTCGACGCGGTGCTCGCACGGTGCGCGCTGGACGAGTCCGAACGGATCCGCCTGAGCGCACTCGCCGCCCGGGAGACCGCGAACGGTCTGCGCCTGCTGGCAGTGGCCCGTACCGAACGGCCGGCCCGGCCGCGTCCTTGCACCGAGGCCGACGAAAAAGGGCTGACATTCCTCGGCTTCGTCGCACTGCGCGACGCACTCACGCCGAGCGCGGCCGGTGCGCTGGACGCGTTGCAGGACCGGGGCATCACTGTCAAGGTACTCACCGGGGACGATCCGGGCACCGTCGCCCGTGCCTGCCGGGACCTCGGCCTCGATCCGGGCGAGGTCATGCCGGCGGAGCGGATCGACGCACTGTCGGACGGGGCGCTCGCGGCGGCCGCCGACCGGGTCACGGTCTTCGCCCACTGCACGCCCGAGCACAAGGCACGGATCGTCTCCGCACTGCGCACCGCCGGTCGGACCACCGGATTCCTCGGTGACGGGGTCAACGATCTGCCCGCGATGCACGCGGCGGACGTCGGCATCTGCCCGCGCAACGCGGTCGACGTGGCGCGGGAGACCGCGGACGTGGTGCTCGCCGAGAAGGACCTGGCCGCCATCGATGACGCGATCACCGCGGGCCGGCACTGCAGCGGGAACATCGCCACGTATCTGAGGATCACGCTCTCCTCGAACCTCGGCAACGTCATCGCGATGCTCGCGGCGGGGCTCATGCTGCCGTTCCTGCCGATGCTTCCGGCGCAGGTCCTGGTGCAGAACCTCTGCTTCGACGTGGCGCAGCTGGCCTTCGCCTTCGACCGGCCCGCGTCCGAGGTGCTGGGCCGGCCGACGGTACTGCGCCCGCGCGACTTCCTCCGCTTCATCACGGGCTTCGGCGTGCTGAACGCCACCGCCGACCTGGCGACGTTCGCCGTGCTGGCCTTCGCCCTGCACGGTTCCGCGGCGTCGGGCGGGCAGGAGGCCTTCCACTCCGGATGGTTCACCGAGAACCTGCTCACCCAGGCGTTGGTGATGCTGCTCCTGCGCACCGGCGGAGGCCTCGCCGGTGGTCGCAGCGGCGGTCCGTTGCGGGTGGCCGCGTGCGGTCTCGCGGTGGTCGGCCTGCTGCTGCCGCTCACCCCGCTCGGCGGGTTGCTGGGCATGAGCGCGCTGCCACAGCTCTATTACCTGTTGCTGGCGACGGTGCTGGCCCTGTACGCGTACGGCTTGCGGGCGGCCCGTACCCGCTACGGGCAGAAGTGGAGCCATCCATGATCCCGTCGCGCCCCGACCGTCCGGACTCCGGCCCCAGTACCGGCGCCGGTGGCGGGCAACTGGTGCGTGCCCGCCGTGCCACGCCCGACGACGTGCCCGCGCCGGTACGGCTGCGCGGGCTGATGCCGGCCGAAATGGGAGTGGAGACGGGCGGCCCCGATGCGTCCTGGCGGGCGGCCTCCGCCCATTG
The DNA here is from genome assembly GCF_053594575.1 of Streptomyces sp. NPDC001880. NCBI lineage: Bacteria > Bacillati > Actinomycetota > Actinomycetes > Kitasatosporales > Streptomycetaceae > Streptomyces > Streptomyces sp. NPDC001880. The sequence goes on along the minus strand of NZ_JBSFET010000068.1, from coordinate 5,660 downwards.
GTTCACCGAGCGCCTGCACCAGCCCGGTCCGTTCGCCGCGTTCCTGGTCGACGATCCCGCTCTCGGCGTCGTCTCCAGTGCCGTCGGGACGTGCGACGCACATGCCCCCGGCTCGGCGAACCTGAGCGGACTGCAGGGGCACGTCTCCGACGTCAGCACCGACCCCCGCCGACGCCGTCTCGGTCACGCCCGGGTCTGCCTCGACGCCCTGCTCGGCTGGTGCCGTGAGGAGGCCGGGGGCACGGTGGTGAATCTCAACGCCACCGAGAAAGGAGCCGCGCTGTACGAGCCCTACGGCTTCGCGGCGCCCCGTCACCCGGTGCTGCAGCTCCGGACCGCCGGGACGCCGGGCTGAGAGCCGCTGCCCCGGCCCTGGTGGCCGGTCAGCCGTACGAAAGGTTCGCGCACGGATCGTCGTCGGCCGACCGGGCCTCGTCGGCGACGGCGGACGGAACGGTGGAGGGGGTCGGTGTCCCTGGATCGGCCGACGGGTTCTGCGCGTAGGAACTGCCCAGGATCACCTGGATTCCGGCCGTGCCGGACGCCACCGTCCGTGCTCCGGCGAAGAGCCGGGCGGTGGTCTCCGCCTCGTTCCGCAGCCCCGGCCCGTATTCGATGACGGTCGAGGTGTGGTCCTGGCGGCTCGCCGTGGCCGTGGTGGTGACGGTGAAGTCCCGGGAGCGCAGTAGCTCGGCTGCCCGGGCGGCGAGCCCCCTGACCGTGGTCCCGTTGTAGACGGCGACCGTGATTTCCTTGCCGGAGAACGGGACGTCTGCCGTGGGTGACGCCGGGCCACCGCCCTTCCCGTCGCCCTTGTCCGAGAACTCGCCCGATCCCTTGCCGCTGGCGTCCTGGCCGTCGACCGTACGGTCGGCCTTCAGTGAGGCCCAGAGCGCGTCGGCGTCCGGTTCGACGATCGCGACGCGTGCGCCCTCGTAACGCCAGGGGACCGTGACGAACTTGGTGTTGTGCAGGTCGATGTTCTTCATCGACATGGCGAACGACAGCAGCCGGTCGGCCGATCCGAGCCCGGGGTCGACGGTCATCGCGTCCGTCGCCGCATTGGCCAGCGGCAGCAGTGTGGTGGGGTTCAGCCCCTGGGACTTGACCTTCTTCATGAGGGCGGCGACGAAGGCCTGCTGCCGTTTGATACGCCCTATGTCCGATCCGTCCCCGATGCCGTGCCGCAGCCGGACGTAGTCGAGCGCCCGCTGCCCGGAGACGGTCTGCGGGCCCTTGGCGAAGATCATGGCCCCTCGGGTGGGCCGCTTCGGGCTGAGGTCGCGCTGATAGACGTCCTGGGGCAGGCACACCGGTACGCCGCCGACGGCCGAGGTCAGCGCGGAGAAACCGGCGAAGTCGATGACGACGGTGTGGTCCACGCGCAGGCCGGTGAGATGCTCGACGGTGTTCTGGGTGCAGGCCGGGTTTCCCTCGGCCGTCTCCCCCACCGAGAACGCCCCGTTGAACATCACGTCGTGCTGGGGCGCCGTCCACTTGCCGTCAGGCCCCTTGCAGGCCGGGATGTCGACCAGCGCGTCACGCGGAATGGACACGGCGACGGCATGCTTGTGGTCCCCGTAGACGTGGAGGAGGAACGCGGTGTCGGAACGCCCCACCGCGCCCGTGCCGCCGCCGAGTTTGCTGTTGCCACCCGAGCGCGAGTCCGATCCGATGACCAGGACGTTGTGTCCCTGCGAGGAACCGGGCGGCCGGTCGCCGGAGATCCCGTCCGCGCTGAAGGTGTCGATACTGCCGCCGAGTTTGAGGTAGCCCCACCCGACACCGGCGACCAGCAGGACGAGGAACGACAGCCCGAACATGGCGGTCCGCCGCAGGCGGACACCCTCTCCCCTGCCCGCTCCCGCTTTGCGACTTCCTGTCATCGGCCACCCCGTCCGTCCGTTTTCCATGAGGGGACGCGTTCCGCCTCTCCATGGTTGTACAGTTGCGCAATGTAGCAAGTGTTGATGTTCGAATGGATCATCGGACCTGCCCATAGTCAGCCTGCCGCACTGTCCACGAACACCGAGCGGAGAATCCGGCCAAAGCACCGAAAGGAAGGGCGGGACGCACATGTTGCGCAACGGCCTCGAACCCTGGCACCTGTTGATCCTGGCGATCGTCGTGATCGCACTGTTCGGCTCGAAGAAACTGCCGGACACGGCCCGAGCTCTGGGCAAATCCATGCGGATCCTGAAGAGTGAGGCGAAGGCCATGAAGGAGACCGATGCGCAGGAGCCGCATACCGACCCACGCACCTAGGGCCCACCAATGTACGGCCGCCTCGCAATCGTTCGCTTCAAGGCTTGCGCAAGAATGGGAATCGTGGTCACGACACCGTCGCTGACCCGGTGGCGGCCGAAGCGGCGCCGCTCACCGAATCGCTGGACCACTGGATCAATGGAGGATGTTTCATGGGTGTGACCCTGGCCAAGGGCGGCAACGTCTCCTTGTCGAAGGAGGCACCCGGCCTGACCGCAGTGACGGTCGGCCTGGGCTGGGACGTACGCACGACGACGGGCGCGGACCACGACCTGGACGCGAGCGCGTTGCTGTGCTCGAACGCGGGCAAGGTCCTTTCCGACCTTCACTTCGTCTTCTACAACAACCTTACGAGCCCGGACGGTTCGGTTCAGCACACCGGCGACAATCTGACCGGTGAGGGTGAGGGCGACGACGAGTCCATCAATGTGGACCTGTCGACGGTGCCGGCGGATGTGGCCAAGATCGTTTTCCCGGTCTCCATCCACGACGCGCAGAGCCGCGGGCAGAGCTTCGGCCAGGTCCGCAACGCGTTCATCCGTGTGGTGAACCGCGCCAACAATGTCGAGCTGGCCCGATACGACCTCAGTGAGGACGCCTCCACGGAGACCGCCATGGTCTTCGGCGAGCTGTACCGGCACGGTGCGGAGTGGAAGTTCCGTGCGGTCGGCCAGGGATACGCCTCGGGCCTGGCCGGGATCGCGTCCGACTACGGCGTCAACGTCTGACGGGGAAGCCCCAAGCGCAACTGCGCGGGCCCTTTCCGCCCCTCCGTTGCTTCGTGACGGGGAGTCGGGGGTCCGCGCGGGCAGGGCAGGATTTCGTGGACGCACCTTGGAGTGCCCGCGGGCCGTCGGCCGCCTCGTGGTGCCAAGCGGGGAACCGGCCGACAGGGCACGCCACGGCCGCCGGATCACGGACGACGATCTGCGGGCCGAGAACAGCCTCCGGCCGCTGCTGGCACATTCGGGCTGGCGGCTCGATGCGTACACCTATGAGGACGACCGCTTCCTCGCCCTTGCCGTACGGATGCCGTGACCAGCCCGCCCCGCACCCTCGTGCTCACTCCACCGGCGTCTCGGAGCGCCGGTTGCGCGGGACCGGACAACCACGGACGCCCGGGACCGGGAACGTCCCCAGCGCGGAGACCTCGTAACCGTCCGGGTACCCCTTGATCTCCGGGTTCTGCCGGGCGTAGTGCGGGGTGGAACGCGGCGGCAGGAGCCGCACCGCCCGCGCCCTCAGCCGCAGCGCGCCGTGCGTGAGACGGCGGGCCATGGGGCCGGGGCGTTCGTACCGGAAGGCCCGCAGCAGGGAATCGTCGAGCAGCGCGAGGGCGACCTTGCGCGCGACGGGGGCCAGGGGGCCCGGATACCAGGAACCCATCAGGTCCAGGGTGGAGTCGGAGACGTGGCGTCCGCCTTCGTCCCAGCCGAAGTGTTCGGCCTCGTAGGTGTCGAGGGTCCGCTCGAAGTCCTCGTACGTCCGCGGCATTTCCTTGATGCCCATGTGTGCGCCCAGGGTCCGGTAGTAGGCGGCGCAGGCCCGCAATTCGTGGCCGGAGAGCCGACGCCAGCCATAGCTGTCCAACCAGCGCTTCGGGGTGACGACGAAGGTACACAGGACATAGCGCATTTCGTCATTGCTGATGTCGTAACTGCGGTGCATCTGGTTGATCCGGTGCAGGGCCGTACGCCCCGGGTCGCTGTCGAAACCGTGCTCCAGGACCGTGTCGAGGAGCAGAGCGGTGTCGTCGTAGCGCTTTTGCGAACGGTCAGTCAGTTCGGCGGTCTGTGCGAGGAGTCTGCCGATACTGGGAACGGCATAGGTGCGGTAGAGGGCAAGTTCGAGAGCACGGGTGATGTCCCAGGGGAACTCGTAGGTGGCCGTGATCCGGTAAATTCGAAGGAAGTCCCGCTCCGGATCGAGACGCTGAATTTCGTTCAGCCGGTCGTACCGCTTCACCGCACTTGCCCCCTTTGTATCGGCCGAAGGTCCAACTCTACGGCGGCGGGGAACACTGCAAGTAGGTACCGGCACGTCATGCACGCACAGCTCCTCGGGAAGGTGGTCCCCATGATCGGCATCATCGGCAGCCTGCGTAAGGCCGTCACCCCCGACCGCAAGGGGGACCGGTCCGCAGCGCCCTCCAAGGAGGACCGGCGCAAGCAGCACAACCTCTTCGAGGCGGCCGCCACCTTCGTCTCGGCGTCCGTGGAGGAGGATCAGGCGCGGATGGACGAGGCGAGCGGCTGGGTGTCGCCCGAGGCCCTGTCCTTCGGTGTAAGCGAGCTGGCCTGCCGGGCAGTCATCGCGCTGGCCCGCGAGCGCGACGAGTCGCCGCAGGCAGTGGCCCGTACGCTGCTCGGTCTCCCCGCCGATTGAGCGGTGCCGTCCGCCGCCCCAGGGCACTGATGCCTTCCCTTGTCAGGGCCTCGACTAGTGGGTTACTCACTCGTTAAGGTGCGCCGACGGAAAACGATGACGGACGAGGAGGGTTCCGTGGCCGCGCCGAACGACACAGTCGCCGACGACGACTCACTGTATGTGCTGACCGCGGTGCTGCTGACACCGGCACAGTTCCCCAGCGTCCTCGGGGACGACTACCCGGCCGCGTGTGCGGCGCTCGCCGTCGAACCGTACGCCGAGGGGTACGGGCTGGTTCTCGGCCAGGACGGCACCGGTGCGCGGTGGACCGTCGTCGTCGAGGATGTGTCGCTGGTCGCCGTCGCGATCGCGGCCTGGGACTGCGGCATGGAGTACGACCTCTCCCCCGACGACCGCTCGGTGGTCTGCGCGCTGCCGGGATGGCCCCTTCCGGTGGCGGTCGCCGCTCCCGGCGTGGCCGCGCCACACGATCCACTACCGGACCCGGAGGCCGAGGGCATTTCTCCGGCGCCACTGGCACCGCCCGACACAGAGGCATGGGGGCCGGCCCAGCGACGTATGGGAGCGGACGAGATAGCGCACCAGTGGACCGCTTGGCGCGAGCAGATCGACGACGCGACGGCTTTCACCACCCCGGTCGGAAAGGACCCCGTCGGCACCGGGGCTCGAACGGCCCCTGTCGGCACCGGGGCCGAGCCGGGAGCCGAGCCCGGGGCCGGGGACGAATCCGGGCCCGGACCCCAACCTGAGGTAGAGGTTGAGGTCGAGGGGGATGTCGAGACCGGTCCTGAAACCGTCGACGAGCCCGCAGCCGACTCCATTGCCGGTACCAATACCGAAGCCGAAACCGACACCGGCGCCGAGGCTCCGGCCATGGACGCACCCTCCGGAGTGCACCCCGGTGTGCGGCGGGACGTACGCGATGTCGCCGCCGAACTTGTCCACGGCCCAGGTCAGCCGGCGCTGGTCGGCGGTGTTGCCCGCGGGCAGGTCCGCGATCTCCCGGG
>NZ_JBSFET010000067.1:33736-33820 GCF_053594575.1 Streptomyces sp. NPDC001880 | reverse complement strand
GTCCTCCAGCAGGGCGCCCAGACCGGCCCCGGCGCAGGCAACGTCCTCCAGCAAGGTGCCCAGACCGGCCCCGGCGCAGGCAAC